>JACRGN010000324.1 GCA_016234205.1 Nitrospinota bacterium
ATAAAGACAGGAGTGGCAGAAGTAAGATTTTGGTATGAGGATAAACTTCTTGATGTGCAAAGGGTCAAAAACTCGGATTTAAAGTTAGTGCACTTTTGAAGTTTAAATAGTGCACTTTTGAAATTTAGCTAACAGTATTTTAACATGCCCAAAAATACGACTTGACCTGCAGAAAGAATTCTATTTTTCACTCTTCTTTATGCCATTGTCTCAGCCGAAGGCATATATCTCTTGACAATATCCTCTGACTCCGAGAGATGTGAGATTATGAGTAAATCTTTAGCCTTATCAAGTTTAATATCAACAAGTGAACCCTGATGCAGGTTTAGATATTTTGCATACTCATCAGGAATCTGAACCCCTAATCCCTTTTCCATTTTTATAACATGTCCTTTCATAAAATCACCTCCTGATTGTAATATATTTTCGCCAGGCACGAAGAACACAAAGAATTTAAAGAGAACGCAGATGAACACGGAAAAAGAGGATTCTCGCAGATAATTTTTAAAAAATTTAATCTGTGTTAATCTATTGTTTCAGCGTTTATCTGCGTTCTCTTATTTTTTTGTTTTTGTCCCCTTTGTGCATGGTGGTGAGTTTATCCCAATTTAAGTATATCTACCATATCCTGATGTATTAATCCATTCGTTGCAAGCATCTCACCTTTATAAATACTGAACTCACCGCCTTTAAAGTCTGTTATCATCCCGCCTGACTCTTTCACAATAAGGCTTGATGCAGCCATATCCCACGGATACAGTTTTAACTCCCAGAATCCGTCAAACCTCCCTGCCGCCAGATAGCATAAATCAAGGACTGCCGAGCCGGGTCTTCTTATTGCCTGAGCCCTCACTGCAAAATTGCAGAAGTGATTCAGATTATTTTCTTTACTGTGTCTTATATCATAAGGAAAACCTGTTGCAAGGAGACCCTTATTAATATCACTAACCTTTGAGACCCTTATCCTATTACCATTTAGATATGCACCCTCCCCTTTTACACTTGTAAAAAGTTCATCAAGCATAGAATTGTAAACTGCCCCTGCAACAACTTCGCCATCCATCTCCAATCCTATAGATGCACAGAAACATGGATAACTGTGAGCATAGTTTGTAGTTCCATCAAGGGGGTCAATTATCCATTTGTATCTGCTATTAGATGAAGTCTTAACACTACCAGCCTCCTCAGTCAAAATCTCATGCTCAGGATAATCCCTCTTTATAATATCAATAATCGCCTTCTCACACTGATAGTCAACCTCTGTTACAAGATTTATCTCCCCCTTATGCTCTATCTTAAAATTTTCCCCAAATCTCTCCCTCTGTATCCTCCCCGCTTCTTTTACAGCTTTTACAGCAGTCTTTAGAAAAATTTTAAGGTTCATTTATTATCTTCTACTACCTTTATAGTCCTCATCATGTTATAGACAAAGATTATTACTGATATCAGCTCTATATAGGCAGAATATAGTAGTTGTTGCCCATACTCCAATTTTCCATGTCCTACAAACCCAAAATACAATACCATCCCCCATACACCTATATTTGCGAGATAGAAATGAACCCACCCAAGCTTTCTACTATATAGAGGTCTCCCGCTGTGCTTTGGCACAACATGGTAGAGAACTCCATATAATGTCATACTCACCCAGCCGAGCAGATTTAGATGTGCATGACCCGGGATATATGTCCTCGTCCACCATGGAAATGTAAGCATCAAGACACCCATACTTGCCGCTACAATAAAATACCCCAACGCCATTCTAATAAACCATACTGAAATCCTATTCATCTACACCCCCCTCACTCTATTTTTTAGAATACTTCCTTTATCCATCCTCCGCCTATAAGTGTATCTCCATTATAAAACACTGCTGCCTGTCCGGGTGTTATTGCCCTCTGAGGCTCATCAAAAATTACATTTACAGTATTACTATCTTCCTGATTCCCCCTCACCTTAATCCTCTCCCCCGTGGGGAGAGGCGATAGAGTTGTAATCTCTGCCTCCGATGCGTTATGTCTGTATCTTATCTGAACTAACGCCCTTATAGAAGTGATGAGTTGAGGGATTGACCAGTTCACATTCTCAACTATAAACTCCCTTTTTACTACACTGTCACTTTCACCTACAATCAGACGGTTGTTCTCTAAATCAATTTCACTGACATATAAAGGTCTCTCATAGCTTACCCCAAGCCCCTTTCTCTGCCCAATAGTATAGAATAGCAACCCTTTATGCCTCCCGATTATATTTCCATCTGTAGTTACTATCTCACCCCCCTCTATTTTCTCAGCATCAAGCCTCTTTCTTATGAAATTTCCATAATCATTATCAGGGACAAAACATATCTCCTGACTCTCCTCTTTTTCAGCAACATTTAAACCAAATATTTTTGCCATTCTTCTGATATCTGATTTGGTATAATCTCCAAGAGGAAAGATAGCCCTCTTTAACTGCTCCTGACTAAGATTAAACAGGAAATAGCTCTGGTCTTTGCTTCTATCAACACCCCTCTTTATAAAATACCTCTCACCCTCCTTTATAACTTTCGCATAATGACCTGTTGCTACCTTTGATGCACCGATTTTTATTGCATAGTTAAGAAGCATATCAAACTTTAACTTCTGATTGCACGGGACACACGGATTTGGCGTCCGACCCTTTATATACTCCGATACAAAATAATCAACCACATTCTTCTCAAATTCCTCCTCAAGATTTAGGATATAAAATGGGATGCCGAGCTTCTCTGCCACCCTTCTTGCATCATTTATATCATTCAGAGAACAGCATGTCCCAAACTTATCTGACCCTTCGGCTCCGCTCATGGCATGGCTTTCTGTAGAATAATCCCATATCTGCATGGATATGCCGATTACATCATATCCTTCATCCCCTAAAATAGCAGCAGCAGTAGAGCTATCCACACCGCCGCTCATTGCAACTACAACCCTTTCTTTCATAAAATAATATTATCATAACATTTAATCAACTTCCATTACCTCTATCACCATGATATAATCGTAATATTTTTTAAAGGGATAAATTTTTATAGAAATAGGCAAATGAGGGCAAAACTTCTAAAACCATTATTTACATCTTTAATTTTTTATTCAATTGCAGGCATATTTAAGGCAGCCATTATCTTTGCAAAGGCTAATGCCTTAAACTTCCCCCAGTTTATATACATAGGAGAGAAGTCTCTTGCCCTCTTTTTCACGCTTGGCACTGTAATCTTACTGAGATGGCTCATAGCAGATACCCCTTTCAGCATGCTTCGCAGATATACTATCGCCCCTCTCTTAAAGAGTATAATAACTTTTCTGCTATATTTTGGCGCTGTCTTAGTTTTACTAAACCGCCTCTTCGGTATAAACCTTACACCGCTCCTGACAACATCAGCAGTCTTGACAGGTGTATTGGCATTATCTCTTCAGGAGACGCTAAAAAACTTCTTTACAGGCCTCTGGATAAATACTGAAAGGGTTGTTGCAAAGGGGGACTGGGTGAAGATTGCCGATAAAGAGGGTGAAGTCCTTGAGGTCACATGGAACACCACAAGGCTACTCACCCGTAAAAACGACTGCATATATATACCGAACAGGATACTCATGGAAGGACACCTTGAAAACTATACATACCCATCGCCCATCCATGCTGTAGAAGTTGATATAGGGGCAAGCTATCACGACCCGCCAAACAAAGTAAAAAATGTCCTGATTGACTTGGCTAAAAACCTTCCTCATGTCACGACTGAGCCTAAACCTGAGACGTGGATAATGAACTACGCTGAATATTCAATCAATTATAGACTAAGGGCATGGGTAAATGATTTCAGATTGGTACCGTATGTGAAGACTGAAATAAACAGCAGGATATGGTATGCCTTCAGACGGAACAACATAGAAATACCATTCCCTGTCAGAGTCAGTTATGTCAGGGAAGATAAAAAAGTTTCTAAGGCTGAAATTATAATGAACTCCCTTAAAAATATTGAATTCTTAAATCTCATAAACTATGACGAATTAAGAAATATTGCAGCCTATTCCAGCTTTGAAACCTTTGGTGCTGGAGAGACCATAGTCAAGCAGGGGGATTCAGGTGATACATTTTATTTAATCCACAGCGGCATAGTAGATGTCCTTTACAAAGACTCAGCAGGAAATGAGAAACTTTTAGACACCCTTAAGCAGGGAGAATTTTTTGGGGAGATGAGTCTCCTCGCAGGAGAACCAAGAAGGGCAACAGTGATTGCCCACGAAGATACATCATGCATTGTAGTTACCTCTAAAGGCTTTAAGAGTGCGTTTATCAAAAACCCAAATCTGGCAGAGAACTTAAGTGAACTACTTGCTAAACGGTCAGGCAAACTTGAAGAGATAAAAAATCTTGCCATATCAGAAAGGGAAAAATTAGAGGCTGAGATATCCTTAAAGAAAAACATCTTGAATAAGATTAAGAACTTCTTTAAGGTAAATTAAATTGTTAAGTTTATAATCTTCCAAAGAGTGAAACAATCTTTGATTTCTCCACATCTATCAAACCTTTATCAGTAATTTTTAGTTCAGGTATTACAGGGAGTGATAAAAATGAAAGAGACATGAAGGGATGAGTAAGTTTACATCCAAGCCTTTTGGCAGCAAAATTTACTCTTTCCACTCCTTCTTTGACTTCGTTCAATGATTTATCAGACATGAGTCCTGCTATGGGGAGTGGGAGGGATTCAATAACCTTCCCATCCCTTACCACAACCTGCCCCCCTTTAAGATGAATAATCTCATTTACAGCAGAGAGCATATCCTTATCGTTAGTCCCTACAGTTATTATATTGTGCGAGTCGTGAGAGACAGATGATGCTATTGCCCCCCTCTTTAGGCTAAATCCTTTAACAAATCCAATACCAATATTCTTTGAGGCGAGATGCCTCTCTATAACAGAAATCTTAATAATATCCCTATCTATATCTGCAACAACCATCTCTTCATCAACCCTTGCCTTTTCTATCCTTGTTCTGGTTATCAATTGTCCTGATACAATTTCAATAACCTTTATCATTCTTCCCCCTGCCTTAACCTTTAAATCATCGGCAGACAGGGGTTTTACATTCATTGAACTTCTTAGATGTATAGGATTTTCCGATGGTATTACTGGAATAAGGCATCCATTTTCGGCAACTAATCTACCTCTTTTAAATACCTTTTTGATATTAAAATTCTTAAGACTATCAAAGACAATAAAATCTGCATTATAGCCGGGGGCAATTGCCCCAAATTTATTCAGGTGAAAATACTCGGCTGGATTCAGTGTTGCCATCCTCACAGCGGTTACAGGGTCTATCCCCCATTTAATCGCTGTCTTAACCATAAAATTAATATGCCCTTCCTTTACAATATCAACAGGGTTTCTGTCATCTGTAACAAACATGAATCTCCTGTTATTTTGAGATGTGATGAGGGGGAGCAAGGATTTTAAGTTCTTGGCAATAGTCCCCTCACGGAGCATTATATACATCCCCTTTTCAAGTTTCTCCCTTGCCTCGTCAATCGTAGTGCATTCATGGTCAGACCTTATACCTGCACTTATGTATGCACTTAATCCCTTTCCAGAAAGCCCAGGGGCATGTCCGTCTATTACCTTCCCCTTCATAATGCCTATCTTTTTTAGAACACTATCGTCCCTGTGGATTACACCAGAATAATTCATCATCTCTGCAAGCCCCAAGACCCAGGGTTTATCAGCAAAGGTGGAAAGGTCATGTGGACCAAGCCTTGCCCCCGATGTCTCCATATCGGTCGCAGGGACACATGACGGAAGCATAATAAATATATCAAGCGGAATATTTTTGCTATATTCCGCCATAAATTTTATCCCCTCAAGTCCAAATACATTTGCAATCTCATGCGGGTCAATGACGGCTGTCGTTGTGCCTAAAGGTGCTACACCCTTTGCAAATTCAAGAGGTAAAACCATTGAGCTTTCTATATGGACATGCCCGTCTATCAATCCCGGAGAGAGATACATCCCCCTAATATCTATTGCCTTTTTTGCCTTATATCTTCCAAAGCCTGCAATCATCCCCTGAAATACTG
>JACRGN010000041.1 GCA_016234205.1 Nitrospinota bacterium
GTCTTTTTTAGCTGTAGTCCCCTCTTAACAATATCAGGATAATCCTTTGCAATCTGGAGGGCATCCTGAAACCCCAGGAAATCAGGGGCATGGAGCATATAGATATGCAGGCCATGACTCTCTATCCATTCTCCACAGTAAATAAGACGGCGAAGCTCCCTTAGTTGTCCTGTAACCTTTATGCCAAAGGCATCCTCCATTGCATGGACTGCACTCATCTGATATGCTATTGGACAGATGCCGCATATTCGGGATGTGATATCAGGTGCCTCAGAATATTTTCTTCCACGAAGAAAGGCTTCAAAAAATCTCGGCGGCTCAAAAATTCCAAACTTGACATCAGTTACTTCATTATCCTTAATCTTAATCAAAATAGACCCCTCTCCTTCAACACGGGCGAGATAATCTACTTTAATGGTTGTATTTTTCATGAAAATATCTACTCCCGGATTAACATGGGTTTTAAGTCTTTAATTCCACACCATTTTTTATTATCTCTCTGACAAAATCATTATCCTCAGTGAAATCTTCAGGTCTAAATGGGTGCAGTTCAAGACGAATATCAACTTTTAATAAAAATGGGATCAGTTTTTCTCTATCATAAAATGGTATGCCTAAAAAGTCTTGTGAAACAATAGCAACATCTATATCACTCCATTCCCCTGCTTCTCCCCTTGCATAGGAACCAAATAATATAGTCTTTTCAACATGAATATTGGCTTCCTTTATCATCTTGATAAATTTTTCTATTGTTTCTACAGCTTCATCTGTAACAGTAGCCATTTATAGATCTCCTTAATTTTTGCAAAATACTCCTCTGTAAATTCCGTTGTACAGATTTTGTAAAAGCTGTACTTTTGATCAGGATACCTTACTTCAATATTGAAATCATTTATCTTTATTAGAAATTGTTTCTGTTCATCCGATAAAGGCAGAGTTGTTTTCTCCGCTAATCTAATAAGGTTATGCATCTTTGGAGGAGATTCATCGTTATCCCTCACATAAAATGCCTTTATCACCTTTTCTATCACAAGATGACCGATAAACAAACACCAATCGTATTTCTTGTTCTGAAAAAGTGTTTCAGCCGTATCAATGTCATGGTCTGCTGAATTCAGCCAATACTCAATGCGTTGTTTTTTGTCCATATTACATTTAGATTTAATGCTCTTACAACTTTTAAGTTATTATAGACATCTCTACTATTATAATATCTTTATTTTTTTCCATACTGAAATCATACAGATTTTTTTGCTCACCTAAAACTTCTTTTTCCCCTTATTTTATGCTATTCTGTGGTTAATTTATGGTTCTTTTTTACCTACACTCTTACGCGATGAACCTTTATTTTTAATCATAATATAATCAATATACTGAGAAAAATAGATATTTGAATTATAAAAATTTAAAATTGCTATTTTTTTCCATTTTGTCTAAAAAACACAAGCAATGTCCCAGCAACTAAACCCTGCAAGGGTCCGAGCCAAAAATTAGAAATTTTCATTAATTCTATCGATGAATATCGTGATACTGGAGAAAGAAATAATGTTAGACTAACTGCAAGAATATATACAGCAGATAAACTTATGGTAAGCCAATAAAAAAAATTATCAACACGCTTTTCAATCTCAATGTCTTTTTTAAGAACATCAGATACGAAAACACCAATGATCAAAGATAGAGTTGGCATAACAATTGGTAAAAACCAAGACCAAGCCTCCCCATATTTATCAGCATAGTGACCTAATATAGTTTGAATAATAAGTAAAAGAGATAACCCAGCACTTCCTCCAAACCAAAGTATCGCCAGATGTTTTTTGGCTTTATCTATTTCCATTTCTTTACCGCTAATTTATATAGTATTCCAGAGTTTTCAAGATGTTGCTTACCTGTTAAATTACCAGGAATCTTAACATTATATTTTTTATCTTCTTGTTCAAATTCATATACTAAGACCGTACAGACATAGTCATCCGTGTAGATAATATCAGCAACAGATGATGGAAGTATATTGCTACCCAAGGATAACCATGATGATGCTTCATCACTGCTTATCTCTTTATTCTCTTGAGGAAAAAAACGAGGTGTAATAATAAAGACTATTACACGATAAAAACCTTTCTCTGCCGTCAGGAGAGCTTTAAGATATACAATCAATGAAAAACTTGAAATTGCCTTGGATTCAATTGACCATCTCTCTGGTTCTTCTTTTGGTCTGCCATCATCATATATCTGTTCCAATCTTGTTACAATCGCAAAGCCACTCGGAACACCAAAAAAACTTCTTTCTGTATAGCCAGTGTAATCTAATGCTTCTTTTAATCGGTTAGCTACTCTACCCCATGTAGAATTTTCTCCTTCTTTCTTAAGAAGATTGTTAGGAATTTCATGAGAAGCTGATGCCTTTGGTGGCGGCCACGGGAAGATAGGATATTTCAATTCTTTTAAGTCCTTTATTGATTGCTTTTTATTTTTTAGAGTGGTTAATTTGCTTTCCTCTAACTTATATTCCAATTCACTACTTTCAGTTGATTTATTATTTACAGAACTGTCTTTCTCTATACCCACTATCTTTTTTGTCCAATCCCCTTTAACAGGAGAATAGTATTCACTTTGTCGGATTATTCTGCTTTCGGGAAATTTAAGTTCGAGTTGTTCATTAAGCTTATTAAACTCTTTACTCTCTTTAAAATTGTTTGCAGTAATCTCTCCCTCTTTAGATTTAGGATCAAATAATGGTTTGGAAAGTGAGCGAATAAAAGCAATTACATTCCAGATATCCTGATCCCGAAGGATATTGCCCCATGCAGGCATTGACTCTGAAAGATTCCTTGCGGGACCTCCACCTTTTATAATTGCAAAGAGATCGAGGTTGCTGATATGATTTGCATATTTCCCGTTGGTAAGGTTACTTGGTCTTGGGTTTAACATTGCTGCAGTAGGACCATCCCCTTTTGCCCCCCATCCATGGCAATGCACACAATAAAAGCTGAACCAGTGGGCGCCCTGTGAAGGGTCGGCACCTACCACTAATGTATCGTCCGTCGAAGACTCCATTTTTGTGGCTATATTCCATTGATTCACATCCTTATTGTCCTTTTCCAATTCCCATTTAAATATCTCATCTGCGAATACTTTTGTCACGTTAAAAGATAAATCCAGATATCTGCCACTTGCAAAAATTGAAATTATTAATAACAAGTATTTCCAATTGCTCATATTAACCAACTTCTTATTTCTCCTGTGCGTCGCTCTCCTTGCGGAAAGCCTCTGCATAGGCATTAAAACCCCGGAACATTAACATAGTATCATATTTACTTTGTCCCTTTTCAGCAAAGTGTCTGCTCAAAGATGCTGTGTTCGGGCTATCCATTGGACCAAAACAGCCATAGCAGCCTCTCTTGTAAGATGGACATATTGCACCGCATCCAGCCTGAGTAACAGGACCAAGACACGGGATTCCATGTGCCACTGTGATACAGGTATTACCCTTTAATTTACACTCAATGCAGACACTATGTGTTGATATGTTTGGTTTTCTTTTGTTTAAAAGGGCATTTATCACTTCAATAAGCTGATATTTATTAATAGGACAGCCTCGCAGCTCAAAGTCAACATGAACAAAAGAGCTGACAGGCATTGACCGTTCAAGTGTGGAAATATATTCCGGTGTAGCATAAACAATAGAGGTAAACTCCTTAACATCCTTCCAGTTGCGTAATGCCTGAATACCGCCTGCAGTTGCACATGCACCAATGACAATCAATATCTGAGACATCTTGCGGATTTCCCTGATGTATTCATGGGCATGCGGTGTTGTGATACTCCCTTCAACAATCCCCACATCATAGGGACCCTTCAGCATTCTGCGGCTTGCCTCCGGAAAATATGCAATATCAAGAGCGCCGGCAACGACAAGCAATTCATCCTCTGCGTCAAGGAGTGCAAGCTGACAGCCGTCACATGATGCTAACTTAAAAACTGCAACCTTCGGTTTTTTTAACATTTCACCTCTAATAAATTTAGACAGGATTTACAGAATTATCCTTTTCATCCAGTTCATCCTGTCAAATAATTTATATTTCTTTTTTCTCCAAAAAATGACTTATCTGTGGCAATGCAAACACAGGGCCGTCTTTACAGACAAATTTTGGCCCGCACTGGCAGTGCCCGCACAAGCCTATTCCACACTTCATATTTCTTTCCATTGAGATATAAATCTGTTCTAAGGGAACTCCCCTCTGTGAAAGCTCCTGAATTGTGAATTTCATCATGATTTCAGGCCCGCATATCATTGCAATTGTATTTGCAGTATTTAACTTGATATATGAAAATAGTTTTGTTACTACACCAATATGCCCTTTCCATGATGTGTCACAACGGTCAACAATAACCTGTACAGTTACATCTTTCATTTTACCCCATTTTTCCAGTTCTACCCTGTACAAGAGGTCAAGAGGACTTCTTGCACCATAAAGCAAAAATATCTTCCCGTACTCCCTTCTATTATTAAAAATTGAATAAAGGACAGGACGCAGAGGTGCAAGCCCGATACCACCTGTTACAATACAGACATCTTTTCCCTTTGCCTTCTCCACAGGCCAGCCGTTACCGAAAGGGCCTCTTAAACCTATTACATCACCTTTTTCAAGTTGTGAAAACACACTGGTAACAGTACCAACACGATGAATTGTATGGGCAATGTTATCATTTTTAGAAGGGTCGGAACTGATTGAAATCGCTGATTCACCGACACCGAAGGCATATAACATATTAAACTGCCCTGGAAAGAAATGAAAACCGCTCCCTCCATTATCAGGTTCTAAAAGCAGAGTAAATGTATCCTCTGTCTCCCAGACTATCTTACGAATATGGGCATGGACAGGTATCATTGAATCAATACCGACATTGGAATTCATAGTATATTCCCTTTATAACTTTTATCGTCCATATACATCCATTACCTGATACCGTGCTGCTTTAAGGTTTTGTTCAAGAACCTGTGAGAATCTTTTAATCATCTCATATCCAAAATCATGGTCAGCCTCGCATTTTGTCCGTAGACACTTACCATCAAAGGCAAAGGCACGGACATCATCAATAACACAGGCATCATAATGCCATTTGTAAGGTGAAACTATCCATGACCAGCCCAACACCTCGCCTTCACCTATAGTCTGCACCCTAATCGCACCCTTCTCACCGCTTTGAATCTCCAGTGCAACCTTACCTTCGCGTATGAGATAGAATTTTGTTGCATCTTCACCCTCATGAAAAATATAGCCACCCTCTGTAAATCTAACATTTGAGACACAGGAAATGAGTATGTGGAGATGATGTTCACTAAGGTCATTTACAAAAGGATGATGCCGCAATATTTCTGAAAGATCCCTTTTTTCCATAACCACCTCCCCAAGTAATGACTATTGAATATTGAATATTGAAAAATATTCACCTTGTAAATCTTCAATCTTCAATCTTCAATTTTCAATCGTTTTATCTCCTCAGTAATGTCAATACCTACAGGACACCATGTTATACATCGTCCACACCCTACACAACCGGAAGTCCCGAACTGATCAATCCATGAGGCAAGTTTATGTGTCATCCACTGGCGGTAACGGCCCCTTGCCGAGGAGCGGAAATTACCACCAAAGACCCTGGCAAAGTCCATAGTAAAGCATGAATCCCATCTCTTCCATCGCTCTGCATTTTCACCTGTCAGGTCGGTAACATCCTCAACAGTTGTGCAGAAACAGGTGGGACATACCATAGTGCAATTTGCACAGGTAAGACATCTGGAAGCAACATCATCCCAATGCCTGCTTTCAAGGTTAGCGTATAACAGTTCTTTTATATCCTTTGTATCCATTGACTTATTCATTTGTTTGGCAGTTGTCTGAACAAGCCTATTTGCATTTTCTATTTCCGATTGCCCTGCAACAGTGTGTGGAATTTTACTCATAAGCTCATTACCCTTCTCACTCCCAGCCTCAACAATAAAATAATGCCCCCCTTTGTCAATAACCTCCGTAAGTGCTATATCAAATCCATTGTCAGCCTTCGGGCCGCTATTCATTGAAACGCAAAAACATGTACCACCTGCCTGTGTACAGTTGACAGCCACAATGAATACCTTTTCCTTTCTATTTTTATATACAGTATCAATATATTTCCCATCATTAAAAACCTTATTCTGTATATTGATAGCCTGCAGTTCACATGGTCTAACACCAATAAAGGCATAATTCGGAACCGATGCATCTTTAGAATCTGAATTGACCTTAAATGATTTTCCTTTCCTAACTGCTGAAAATAATTTGACCCTCGGCGGGAAAAGAAATCTCTTCCATGCATAGGGGCTTAGGTTATAACCAAAGTAAGAATTATCACCCCGTCTCTTTAATCTATAAGTTGCTGCAGACTGCTCATCAGTCCAGCCAACAGGAAGCTCATTGGCAGAGTCAATAGTATCATATACAATACTGCCCTCCCTGACTGTAGGAGCAACTATTGTATAACCACGCTCTTTTAAAGAATCAAACAATATATTAAGCTGTCTTGACTCTATCTTTAGATGTGATTTCACTATTTCCTCAC
>JACRGN010000317.1 GCA_016234205.1 Nitrospinota bacterium
ACAAGGGGGTATGTGAAGAAGGTATTGAGAAATTATGAGAATTATAAGAGGCTGTATAGGAGTGACCAGTGAACAGTGAACAGTATATAGCAAAAGGAGAGTTGTTTTGCTGACCACTGACTACTAACCACTGACAACTTATTTTATGTATGATTTAATAATCAAAAATATAAAAATATATGATGGGAGCGGTGGTGAGCCTTTTGTCTCTGATGTAGGGATAAAGGGTGACAGGTTAGAGAAGGTTGGAAGTATTGGTGTAGGGGCTCGCAATGACAAATTGATAAACGGTGAGGGTTTATGTCTATCACCTGGTTTTGTAGATATCCACTCCCATTCTGATTACTATCTTTTAATAGACCCTCTTGCCCAGAGCAAGGTCAGGCAGGGGGTTACAACAGAGGTTGGCGGGAACTGTGGATATTCGGCGGCACCTATTTTCGGTAGCCCCCTATTGGAAAGAAAAAAGAGTTATAAAGAACAGTTTGGGCTTGACCTTAACTGGACAAAACTTAAGGGCTATAACAAAAAGATTAAAGAGAACGGCATCTCATTAAACTACTGCCAGCTTATAGGACATAATACCATAAGGGCATCAGTGGCGGGAGTTGTTGATAGAGAGCCGTCATCGGATGAGATGAAAAAGATGGAGAGGATTGTTGAGGAGGCAATGGATGACGGTGCTGTAGGGATGTCTGTCGGATTTGCCTATACACCATCATGTTTTGCAAAAAAGGAAGAAGTAGCAAATTTATGTAAAATTGTAGCAAAAAGGGGAGGCATATTTACAACCCATATACGGAGTGAAGGGAGGACACTGATAGAGTCTATTGAGGAGGTAATAGATATTTCAAGGGTATCAGGTGTCAGGCTTCAGATATCCCATTTAAAAACATTCGGTGAAGAAAATTGGGGAAAGCTTGATAAAGTCTTTGAACTGATTGAGTCTGCCATTGATAATGGCATTGATATTGCCTGCGACCGTTATCCCTACACTGCTGCAAATACAGGGCTTCAGGCAGTTTTGCCTGACTGGGTATTTAATGGTGGAAAGGAAAAGGCAATTGAGAGGCTTAAAAATAATAAAACAAGAAATGATATAAGGGATGAGCTATTAAAAAAGTATCCATCCAATGGTTACTGGGATAGTGTAATGATTTCTCAGGTGGTAACAGATAAGAATAAAGAGACAGAGGGGAAGAGTGTAAAAGAGGCATGGGTCAAGGGTCAGGGGTCAGGGGTCAGGAAAGGAGACCTGTTAGATTTTCTCTTTGATATTTTGATAGAGGAAAATCTGGAGGTTGATGCAATATATTTTTCCATGAGTGAAGAAAACATGAAGAGGATTCTTAAAAAAGATTATGTAATGGTAGGCTCGGACAGCGGCGCCCGCTCTATAGATGGAGTTCTTGGTGCAGGACTACCTCACCCCCGGACATTTGGCACTTTCCCAAGAGTATTGGGAAAATATTGCAGGGATGAAAAACTGTTTGACCTTCCTGCTGCAATTTATAAAATGACCTCCTTTCCTTGTAAGAGAATAGGCATAAAGGATAGAGGGATGATAAAAGAGGGCTGCTTTGCCGACCTTGTAATATTTAACCCTGATACAATTTCCAATACTGCTACTTACGAATCACCAAAGAATTATCCCAAAGGAATTGAATATGTAATTGTAAATGGTATAATTACAGTAAAAAATGGTGAGCATACTGGTACTAAAGCTGGCAGGATATTAATGCATAAAAAATGAAATTTCTCACCCTATTCCGAATAATATTTTGCTTCATTATCGGTCTAATCCTGTTTTCACCTTCAAGACTATGGGCAGGCAATCCAGTTGTACTTGAACCTGACAGGGGGGAATATTCGCTTGCACCTCATCTGGACATCCTTGAAGACAGAGAAAATAAATGGACAATAGAAAATGTAACCTCATCAGAACTCTCTAATAAATTTATCCCCAATAAAAAAGAATCCAATCCAAGTTTTGGTTTTACAAACTCTGCTTACTGGGTGCGTTTTACTGTAAAGAATAATACTAAGGAAAAAGAGCATCTATTAGAAATCGCCTTGCCGCTGTTGGATAGGATTGACCTTTATATCCCTGAGGATAAAGGAAGTCATACCATTAAAAAGGCAGGCAGATTACTGCCATTCAAGGAGAGGGATATAAAACATAGAAACTTTGTTTTTAACCTGCCCGCTCATACCGGAGATGAGCAGACATACTACCTTCACTTTAAAACAGAAAGCGTAATGTCTTTTCCCATGACACTGTGGTCAAAAGAGTCTTTCTACGAGAAGGATGATGATGAATATATTGCCCTTGGCATCTATTACGGCATCATCTTTATTATGGTTTTGTATAACCTCTTTCTCTTTTTCTCCCTCAGAGATAAAAACTATTTATTTTACATCCTTTATATTGCCAGTCACGGATTATTCCAGGTAGTTATGAACGGTATTGCATATGAATACCTATGGCCAAATTCTACATGGTGGAACCAACGGGCAAATATGTTCTTTGCCGGTGTCGCAGGATTCTGGGCAGCAAAATTTACGAGGAGTTTCCTTACAACTGAAAAATATACGCCAAAACTGGACAAGGCACTATTAATCCTTATGATATGGAGTAGTCTTGCCACAGTATTATCACTAATAGTCAGTTACTCCATTATTGTTAAAATAGTTACTCTGCTTGCCGCAGCACTTGTCCTTATGATCTTACCTTCGGGTATCCTTTGCTGGCGAAGGGGATACGAACCTGCAAGGTATTTTACAATTGCATGGTCTTCTTTTTTAGGTGGAATATTTTTGGTTGTTCTAACCGACATCAAAGTTTTGCCATTAAATTTTATTACCTGGTATAGCATGCAAATCGGCTCGGCCTTTGAAGTGGTTCTCCTTTCCCTCGCACTTGCCGATAGGATTAACATCTTGAAGAAAGAAAAAGAGAATTTATATACTACACTATTATCCAAAGAAGAATATTTTCGGTCCCTAATAGAAAATTCCTCAGATATTGTTACGATTTTGGATGATAAAGGGACTTTTTTATATTCAAGCCCTTCTATTGAAAGGATACTCGGATACAAAACTGATGAGCTGATTGGAAAGAATACATTTGATTATATTCATCCCGGCGACATTCCAAGAATTTTTGATGTTTTTACCCAATTGGTTCAAAAACCCGGCATCTTTCCAAAAGAGGAGTTTCGTTTTCGCCATAAAGACGGCTCGTGGCATTTTATTGAATCAATAGGCTACAACCTTCTTAATAATCCTGCTGTAAGGGGTATTATTGTCAATACCCGTGACATAACAGAAAATAAAATTCTTCATGAAGAAGCGATAAGGTCAGGACATCTGGCATCAATCGGCGAGCTGGCGGCGGGTATCGCACATGAGATTAATAATCCTATAATGGGTATCATCAATTATGCCCAGATAGTAGCAAACAAATCTGAAAAGGGAATCAGTGAGAATGATGGAGATATAATACTGGATATAGCCAACAGGATTAAAAAAGAGGGCGACCGCATAGCAAATATAGTTAAAAATCTCCTTTCTTTTGCCAGAGAAAACAAGGAGGAAAAGAGTCATGTCCATGTCAGTCAGATATTGTCCGATACACTCTCTTTGACAGAGACGCAGATAAGGAAAGACGGTATAAAATTAAAAACGAATTTACCGCAGAAACTGCCAGAAGTAATTGCAAACCCGCAGCAGATTGAGCAGGTCTTTTTAAACATCATAAGTAATGCACGATATGCCCTTAACACCAAATTCACAAAAGGAGATGAAGGTAAAATCCTTGAGATTCAGGGGGAAGAGACAATAATTGATAATTCTCAATATGTAAAAATAATATTTTACGATACAGGAATAGGCATACCTGCAAATATAATGGAAAAAATATTTAACCCGTTCTTTACAACAAAAGCAAGAGGTGAAGGTACCGGACTTGGTTTAAGCATCAGCCATGGCATTATCAGAAGCCATGGCGGCAAGCTTTTGCTTGATAGCATGGAAGGGAAATTTACAAGGGTTGAGGTCATTCTACCTTGTAAATAATACGAAAATAAAATACCATATTTTCCACCATGTTTATTCATAGGAAATTATAATAATTTGCCATGCACGGAGACACAGAGAAAAAAACAAATTTTTTTGACACGGATTTACACAGATTATTTATGATTTTTATGGTTTTTTATTTCTGTGTTACCCCTGATTGCTTCTTTCAGGGGTTATCTGTGTCTTTCAGTGTCTTTATTTTTTGAGTCTTTCTCTGTGCCTCAGTGTTTCAGTGGCTTAATCAGATTTTTGTTCTGCTCGGAGGCAATTAAATATATCATGGCACACTTTTGCACGGACATACTTCTGTAACATGATACACTTTTTCTCACAACTATAAATGCAACCCCTTTCATTTTTCCTATCATAACTACCTGTTTTTATTGACAAACAATAAATTTTTACAGCATTTTATTATTCTGGCATAGAAGTTGATTACATTATTTATAAAAGTAGGAGAAAAAACTATGAAAAAGATAGTATTGGGTTATTTGGTGGTAATAAGTATGTTTTTATCCAATATATCCAATGCAGATATGCTGAATTTAAGTGATTATACTACAACCTCCTACAATAGTGGAATTGATTATTATAATAAAGGGGAATACCATAGTGCGATTGAAGAATTCAGCCGGGTAATTGCTAACCACCCGGATTTTGCCCCTGCCTATTACTTGCGTGGGATTGTTTATAATGATAAAGGGGAACACGCCAACGCAATTAATGATTTTCAGAAGGCATGTGATATGAGATATGAAGATGGGTGTAAGGCATTGCATATAATTTCATAAAATCAATCTATGCAACTAAAAAAACAGAGGGAGGAAGTTATGGATGCAAGAATACTTGTAACAGATGATGAAGAGAGTGTCAGATTTACACTCAAGACATTCCTTTTAGAGGAAGGATATAAAGTAGATACCGCTACGGACTATGACGAAGCCCTGATTAAAATTAGTGAGAAGGATTTTGATTTGATATTTACGGATATCATTTTAGAGAATAAGACAGGTATTGATATCCTCCGTGAGGCAAAAGAAAAAAATCCAAACTGCCTCGTGGTTATGATTACAGGTTCTCCTGATGTTGATTCTGCCTCGGCTGCTCTCCGTCTTGGTGCTTTTGATTATATCGTTAAACCTTTACGACAGCCTACAATCCTCCATGTTGCCGCCATTGCCTTAAAACAAAAGGCTCTAACAGATGAAAAGGATAGATACCGTTTGAATTTAGAATCAACTAATAAAGAATTAAATATCATAAATGAAAAACTCAAAGAAATGGACAGGCAGAAGACAGAGTTTTTAAACATAGTTACTCATGATATAAGGAATCCACTAACCGCTATCAAATTGTATATTGAAATGCTTTTAAAATATAAAGATGAGCCTGATACAATACAGAAGGTATATGAAGAATATTTAACTATAGCGAAAAAGGCGAGCATAAGGCTTGAAAATCTTGTAAGCGACTATCTTGATTTGACAAAGCTGGAGGCAGGGCAGATGAGATTCAGGCAAGAGCCTGTAGATATAAAATATGCGATTAATGACACTATTCAGATATATGAGGGAGAGGCAATAGAAAAAGGCATAAGTTTAAAATCCAATTTTGGTATGGATGGTGAGATACCTGTCATTGTTGGTGACGACGGTAAGATAAGACAGGTTGTATCAAATCTTTTAGGCAATGCCATAAAATTTACACCTGAGGGCGGGACAGTTACTGCCTCTGTCTTAAGGAAGGAAGATTTTGTAGAAATATGTGTAGAAGATACAGGCCCTGGCATACCGACGGAATACCATGAAAAGATATTTGAGAAATTTGTTCAGGTGGAGGAAGGGAATGAAAAGGTTAAAAAGGGGACAGGACTCGGACTTCAGATAGTCAAAAACATAGTTGACCATCATGGTGGGAGGGTTTGGGTGGAGAGTGAGGAAGAGAGAGGGGCAAGATTTGTAGCTGCTTTTCCGATCAAACAGATGAATGTATAAGATTTTAATTTAGCTGGTTAATACTTTTTATAAGGAGAGGGCATGAAAAATCTTTTTATTTTAGTGAAGGTTTTTATTTGCATATTAACACTTATATTTGCCAGAGTTGATATACTCTTTGCCGGCGGCGTTGATGAAAATATGAATCAGAGTGCCGAATATACCCGAACACTGAACAGAAATGCCAGCACCGATTCAGCAGATGCGTCATTTTATAACCCTGCAGGTCTTGTCAAGTTAGGGGATGGTTCTTATATCAGTGTGAGCAATCAGTTTATACTCAAAAACTATAAACATGAAGCCTCTGGAGCAGAGTTTAAAACAGATTACCCAACTCTATTGTTTCCCGACATATATGCTGTTTATAAAAAGGACAGATGGTCAGCTTTTGCATCCATTACTGTGCCTGGCGGAGGCGGAAAGGTGGATTACAAGGATGGCTCCTCTACAACACTTGGACTAAGAACCCAAATAGCCTCATCACTCTCCAGTGCACTGGGTGGCTCAACAGTTACAAATTCAAGCATGAGTATAATGGCAGACTCTTATTATTTAGCAGGTACTCTGGGGGGCGCCTATGCTGTCAACGATATGGTCTCTCTATCAATTGGTTTGAGATATATAAGTGTAACAAATTTTACGGATGGTGCTGAGGCATGGAAACAGGGGCCTGCGGCTGTTCCAGTTACAGTAGACCTGGAATATGAAGAGAAGGCACAGGGGGTTGGAGGGATAATTGGTATTAATATCTCTCCGAGAAAGGAGCTCAATATAGGGATGAGATATGAAACGAGGACAGACCTGAATCTTGAAACATCTGTCAGGAAGCAATCAGTCACCGTAAATGGTGCTGCTAATGCCTCCTTATCGGCCGCCCTTGCAACCAATGGAAAGAAAAAACGAAATGATCTTCCCTCAATGTTAGGCTCAGGTGCATCTTATATGGTTTCGCCAGAACTGAGGGCTGAAGTGGATTTCAACTATTTCTTCACACAGCAGGCAAATGCAGATGATGCCAAGAAAAACTACAAAGACTCATGGGAATCAGGTTTTGCCCTTGAATATACTGTCATGCCGAAGTTAAATGTAAGTGCAGGATTCCTTTATACTGTCCTTGGGGCTAAGGACGCCAATTTTGGCCCAGCGGAAAATCCTGATATTGATTCGTGGAGCATTGCCACAGGAGTCCTCTATAAAGCGACTCCAGACCTTAATGTAAACCTCGGTTTACTTAAGACCATATATAACGAAGAAAAGACTTCAACAAATATCAAATTGAATAAGGATGTATTGGATATTGGTCTCGGTGCTCAGTATAGATTTTAATCTGAAAAATCAGGATTAACCTTTTTTAAGCATTCTCAAAACAGAGAGATTTCTTTTATCCTCCCTCATTGTCTTCCCCTTTGGTGTCTCAAGTATCATTGGGATATTATTAAATCGTGAATCATTTAAGAGTAATCTGAATGCGGTAAGTCCTATCCTTCCTTTGCCTATATGCTCATGCCTGTCAACCCTGCTCCCCAACCCTTTCTTTGAATCGTTTATATGAAAAGCCTTCAGCCTA
>JACRGN010000319.1 GCA_016234205.1 Nitrospinota bacterium
ATTCCCTTCAATTGCAGCAGTGCCAAAAATTGATTTTATAATTGCTTCCTCTTCAATCGTTGCAACTAAATTGGGTAATATGGGTAAATCAATAACAGTTCTTAATAGAACATTTGCCTCAATAATTGATTTATAGAGTATATCTCCAGAGAATTTTCGGCTGAATACAAACTCACCTGATTTAAAAGTTAATACTTTTCTGACCTCATTATTGTCCATAATTTTGTCATATACAATACATTGATTTTATGGAATAAATATACAATATCTAATAAATTTTGTCAATAGATTTGTCACAGGTTATGGATGGTTAGTTTTGTGATGATTCTACTAATGTTTCTTATAAATTAAACAAAATTTTATGAACTTGGCAGGTTGTTATACAGTGTATCCCTCTCAACAGGAATCCTGCCTGCCTCTTTAATCATTCTTACCAATTCATTTTTTGTGAGTGACTGCTCTGTTTCTGCACCTGCGGAGTGTGTAATCTTTTCCTCAACTACAGTCCCGTCTATATCATCAACCCCGAAGGAGAGTGAAATCTGGGCGAGTTTTGGACCGACCATAATCCAGAATGCTTTTATGTGAGGGAAATTGTCAAGCATAAGGCGGGCAATCGCCAATACCCTTAAATCGAGATTTCCTGTTGTCTTTGATATAGAATCAAGCTCTGTGTTCTTTGGATGAAAGGCGAGGGGTATAAAGGACATAAATCCATTTGTCTTATCCTGAAGCTCCCTCAATTTAATCAAATGGTCAACCCTCTCCTCCACGGTCTCAATATGGCCATAAAGCATTGTGGCATTACTCCTCATCCCTATCTGATGGGCTGTTTTGTGGACATCCAGCCATTCCTCACCGCTTATCTTTTCAGGACATATCTTTTTCCTTACCCTCTCTGCAAAGACCTCTGCACCACCACCTGGCAGAGAGCCGAGCCCTGCCTCTCTTAATCTTATTAGTATATCTTTTATTGATAGTCCTGCCATCCTTGCCAGATACTCAATCTCTACTGCAGTAAAACCCTGTATATGAACATCAGGATATTTATTTTTGAGGGAATTCAGCATGTCCAGATAATACTGAAAGGGCAAATCGGGATGAAGCCCCCCGACAATATGAAATTCACTCACCCCTTTATTATGCTCCCCTGCCGATGAAAGGACATCCTCAACAGACATTGTATAGGCACCATCCTCACCACTGTCTTTGCTGAAGGCACAGAAGCGGCACCTGTTTACACAGATATTCGTATGGTTGATATGGCGGTTACTTATGAAATATGCCTTATCACCATTTTTCCTTTCCCTTACAATATTTGCAAGGCAGCCGATAGTAAGAAGGTCTGGTGAGTTGAATAGTGTAACTCCGTCTTCAAAAGAGAGTCTTTGATTATTGTTCACCTTTTCTTCTATCTTTTTTAAAGTATCGTTCATGTTTAGGAAATTATAAAAACTTTTAAGGAGAGAGGGGGAAGAAGATGGAGAAATGGAGAAAAAGATTTTAATGCTTTATTATTTATTCTCCCACATTCTCCATTTCCCCTTTTCTCCTTATTTTTTTGTTCCTGTATTATTTTGGTCTATATAAAAAAGGTATTATAGATTAGATGGCATGTCAAGACAATCCGTGGCAATCTGCGGTGGGTTTGACTTATACGGCTCAGTCATGGTATAAAATAACATAGATGCAATATCCCATGTCCTTTAGCAATTCTTTATATTTATTGAAGCAAAACTTAAATCCTTCTCGTCACTATTACTTTTAATAAACCCATTATGATAGATTTTTCCCTGTTATTTAGATTTTTTATTCTTATAGTCTTTTTAATCATGTCAGCCTTCTTTGCTGCATGCGAGGTGGCATTCTTTTCCCTTACAAAGGCAAGGGTGGATACAATGAAGGAAAGGGGGAAGAGGGGGGCGGGTATCATTGAATATCTTCTAAAAAAGCCCAGCAAACTGCTTATAACCATTTATCTCGGAAACGATTTTGTCAATGTAGCGATATCGGCGATAGTTACCTCTATCTGTATCCATATATTTGGGGATGTGGGAATATCAGTTGCCATCGGTATTGCAACCTTTCTGCTGATTGTATTTGGAGATATAGCACCAAAGACCTTTGCAATTAAGAACAACGAAAGGGTTGCCCTCTTTTCTGCTTACCCCCTTAAAATCTTTTATATCATCGTTTCGCCAATTCAGAAGATATTTTCGGTTGCTGCCAACAGGGCTATATCAATCTTTGGGGGGAAGAGGCTTGACGAAGAGCCTGTAATCACAGAAGAGGAATTGAGGACGCTGATAGATGTGGGAGAGGATGAGGGTGCCATTAAATCTGAAGAGAGGGAGATGATACAGAGTGTATTTGAGCTTGGCGATACAAGGGCTGAGGAAATTATGACACGGAGGGAGGACATACTTTCTATTGATGTTAATGCCGATATCAGATATGCAATATCAAGCTCATATTATTCAAGGATACCTGTTTATGAAGTGGATATTGATAATATCGTAGGGATACTCTATTTGAAAGACCTCATGAAATATACATATCATGAGCAGATTCTTCCCAAACTCAAAGATATACTCCATCCTCCATTCATTGTATCGGGGAAAAAAAGGGTCAATGAGCTCCTGAAGGAATTTCAGAAGAAAAAGGTTCATATAGCAATAGTCCTTGATGAGTATAACAAGGTGGCAGGGCTTGTAACAATGGAGGATGTGCTCACAGAACTGGTAGGGGAGATATACCATAAGGTATAAATTCAATAAAAGTGACAGTGATTAGTGCCAGTGTCAGCAGCTAACACTAATTATGGACATACTTACAGTAATTTTAATTGCACTCTTTTGTCTTGTATCAGAGGGGTTTTTTGCAGGCTCTGAGATTGCCCTCGTGTCTGTGAACAGGATAAGGCTCAAACATGAGGCAGAGTCAGGCTCAAGGGTTGCAAAGATTATTGATGTGCTCCTCTCATCACCGGAGAAGCTGTTTGTGACAAGCTCCCTCGGTATAAATCTATCCGTTGTTATAGGCACATCTGTTGTTACGGGCTTTCTGGTTGACAGATATGGGAATAGAGGGGATTTTTACGCGACACTTATCATGAGCCCGTTAAGTATTTTACTGGCTGAGATTATTCCAAAAAGTGTATTCCAGCATAGGGCAGATTTCTTTGCGAGATTATCAATATACCCGCTGAAGATTGTGATGCTTATACTATATCCGTTTGTCAGCATTACATCCTACATTACAAATTTTATTATGTTTTACTTTACAGGCAAGAGGGAGTTTAAGGGGCATTTTGTAACAAGAGAAGAGATTAAATATTTAATCAAGGCGGCTGAGA
>JACRGN010000323.1 GCA_016234205.1 Nitrospinota bacterium
AGTCAGGCTCTTTATCAGACACCTCTCCACCATATACACATACAGCCTTTCCATCTTTTGGCTCTATCTTTAATTGTATATGCTGGGAATTCAAACAGTCCTCACGATATATCTCAATTATCTTAAATCCCCTATTGTTTTTTGTGTTTGCAGCCCAGCCGCTCTTATATAATTCAACAGTCAATACAGGGTCATTATTCCATGCATCAACAGCAGCCTTTGCCCAATCAGGTGACATGAATACGGGCTTGCCATCTCCATACGAATTGGAGGTTGATATTAAAACAAACACGATTACTATTAATAATATCTTTTTCATCTTTTCCCCTCCTAAAAATTAAGGCTCCCCATGAGAGGAGGTAAACTAATTCCCTTCTGGTAAAGTGATATTAAAAAGAATTAGCTATTTCATGGGGAGCCATGAGTTAAATTAAGATTAAAATCTATAACCTGCCTGAATCCCAATAGTAGTCTGACTCATTTTTTCAGTATAGCTTCCGGTTGAGTCTGTTTGCTTTGCCTCAGGCGCGTATACAAAGTATCCATCTATTGTAACAGGTGAACTTGTTGCATATCCTACGCCGAGGGTTAAATGACTCTCTTGAATTGCTGGGAAAAGAGGATTTAAATTTTTATTAGGGACTGGACTCTTCCCATAATTATATCCTATGCGACCAGTCAAAGAATCGTTTAGCTTATATGCACCACCGAGGGCAATAACAGTCTGATTCTCCCATTCCATTGTGAATGGTATATTAGTAAAACCCGTGATATTAGGGGCAAGATACGGCTTATTTACTGCATCCGACCACTGTAATTGGCTTATATCCAATCCTAATGTTAATTCAGTAAAGGGCTTATACGAAATCCCTATACCAATTTCCGATGGCCAGGCAAAATCCTTGAATTTTGCCTTCCCGCTTGCACTCATAGGAATAGCAGGATTATTATATTTAAAATCCCCATCGTATTCAAAAGACTGTTTAGTATTGTATATGGCTCCGATTGATACCTGCTCATTCGCTTTATACAATCCACCTATTCTTAATCCATAAGCCGATGATGTAGCATTTTTAAATTCCATACCCGCCTTTGGAGTATATTCCATATCAAAGGTGGAGTAACCAATCTGGAGTCCAAGACCGAGTGAAAACTGCTCATTAACCTGATACGCAACAGCAGGGACAATCCTCATATAGCTGAGGTTGCTGTAAAGACTATCTGTCTGCCCCATCCCATTTTTGACCTTATCTTTGTAATCTACTCCCATGCCACCCTGTGGAAATACTCCAATACCCCAAGAGATTGGACTCCCACCACTTACATAGGCAAGAAGTGGCATATAGAAATATGGATTCTTGCCATCGGTATCATTCGCAGCATCAGTATGATGAACTTGAGGACCAAAGGCAGTAAAATCAAAGTCTATCTCAGATTTTAAGCCTGTAAGTGTAGCTGGGTTTGCATTTATTGCTGTAGCATCATTGGCTATAGCCAGGTCAGCACCACCCATGCCTACTGATTTAGAACCATAACCAATCATCTGTGTGCCGTTTGTGGCGAATGATATTTCAGAAATAAATATAGTTACTGCTAAAATAAAAATAAATATAAAACTTTTTACTCCCAAACCAATTCGTTCCATTTTATTACCTCCTTTCTTAAGGTTAAAACTTTACTCCATGACTACACTTAATTTCACCTCCTTTCTTTTTTAGGTTTGCCAGATTACATCTGATGAGTTCAAAAGTTTTGGAGATTCCAAACTTTGTAATCAAAATTATGGTTTATTAAAAAATTATTCAGGTATCACTGGAACTACAGGCTGATTAATTGCAACAGCAGGAATCCCCTCCCCCTTTTTATGAGCCTCTGCCTTACCTCCATGGTGGAACATATTGATATAGGCTATAACCTTCCATATATCTTCATTGGAAAGATAGTCTTTCCATGCAGCCATTGGTGTATCAGGTCTCCCTTCGGAAACAACCTTGAAGAGGTCTGCATCGGAGAACCTGCTCACTTTCTCAACATCTCTCAGGTTAGCTGCCTCTGTCATCAATGGGATACCGTCCTTCCCATGACAGGCATGACATGCCGCATCAGGATTCTTTATTCCCTCAAAGATATCTCTTCCATCTCTTAATACCTTTGGATCAGTCCACCAGCCATCAGGCATCATTTCCGTTGTTATTCTCACCTTTCCTACATTTTCCAGATACCTTACCAGTGCCTCAAGATAATTCTTTTCTATCTGGTCACCATAATAATCAGGCATGGTCTTTGTTTCTTTTTCATATCCCTTTGCAATTTCCTTTCTCGGATCCACTACAGATACCCTTATCTTATTTCTATCTCCTATATCCACAGCGGCAAGGGCAGGCCCCCTCTTTGGTATTCCTCCAGGTTCTATGTCATGACAGTTAAAGCATTCATTATTTTTAAAGACCTCGGCGCCTACTAAAATAATTGTTTCTTCATCTGCCTCCTCTATGAAAAATTTTTTAGGTTTCAGCCTCTCAATCTCATAGGCAGGGTCAAATTGGGGTAATGCCCAGCCCATAAATGTATAACCGCCGCCCATGATAAGGAATAAAAAGAGGAGACTATTTACCGCCCTGATACCGCCCTTCTCTTTAAGGGGTTTAAGGTCAATAAGAATAATAAAAAGGATAGTAAGGAGAGTATATACAATTATGGTCATTCTGAACATTCCAGGAAATTTGTAATATGCAGTATAGAGCCATAACGTTCCAAGAAAGATTGTTCCATAAATAAGGCTTAAGATAAAGTTTCTAACAATCCTCTTCCCCTGCCAGCCCTCTATAGGGAAAATATCAACCAAAACAAGAATAAGAAATCCCCCTATTGTAAATACAGTAAATGCTACCTTAAAGACTACAGGCAGAGGATATAGAAAGGAGTTAATAATCCATATCAGGAGATTAAAGACAATCAGACTTATCAATTTTAATTTTATTTTTTTCCAGAGTTCCATATATTACCCCTTCTCCTTGCCAAATCTCAAGCCGAGCCAGACTATAAATACGAAGATAGAGAAAAACCCAAGGGTTATGGCTGTGGTTAATGAGGAGGCATATGCGAGTGTGGGTGTATATGCCTCCAGTGTAGTATCTTTTAATAGGAGATAGACATGGTAATCCTTCCTAACCAACGTCCTTACAGCCCCCATAAGATTCATAAGCCATATATCACTGAAGCCAAGAAATATAAGAACATACTGAGCCCTGAAATCTATCTTCCCCCATTCTATCCTCCCCTTTTTTATTGCTATTCGGTAGATAATATAATTTAGCAATGTTACTGCGAGAAGGAGGACAGCAGCAGTATTTTTTGCCTTCATGAGTGCTAAAAACCCGAGGTGAGAAGGCAGTTCTGTGGTCTTTAAAAATACCCCTTTTGTCATCCCCTCATACATCCATTCCTCTGGAACCATAGTGGCAAAGTAGTGTCTTGGTATAAACCAGATACATGCAGAAAAAAACACCACTATAAATCCAAATCTTACAATAGGGGCATACCCCTCCACACCCTCTATCCTCTTCATGCTGAGATAGATATAATAATTACTTGCCAAAAAGAGGAGCCCTACAATAATTGCCTGTGCTTCAAAATACATGGATAATCTGTCAGACATCATATATGTCCCTAATTCAGCAGCATATCTGTAAAACTCCCTCGCATATATATACCCCATAACAGGGAGGACAAGCATAGCACCAACACCGATGGTATTTCCAATGTAACCCATCCAGTCATAGTAAGCCCTGTCATCTTTATTGTCTGACCACACATATAGAAATGCACCCATCATGCCTACCATATATCCGCCGTATGTTAGATTCCCTACCAATCTGTGGATATTTAATGGCATCCATGTATAATTGTAGACATTCTCCCAGATTGTGGGATTGATGAGATGCCTCGGTGGTGTATTCATATAAGAGGCTATTGCATCCATATTGAATAGGGTAAGTATCCCTACTATATTCAGAAGAATCCCTATAAATAAATGAAGCCCCTTTCTCTCTTTGAGTGGCTCCCAGCTAAAGTAATAGAGATACATAAGAATTGTCTCAATGATAACCAGACCGGGGTAGAAGAGGAGCCAGAGAGGGGCAAACTGGTTTATGATGTGATATGAGAAATCAGGATACAATCCAAAGAGTAAGAATGCAAAGGTCCCTCCTGAAAGGGCGGTAATGCTGTATGCTATTGCCATTACCCTCGCTATATCCTTAGCCAATCTCTCATACCTGTAATCCCCATTTTTCATATATAGAAATTCTGCAATCACAACAAAGAGCGGGACACCAAGTATAAAAGATGCAAAGAGGATATGGAACTGGGCTATTATCCATATAGCTGTCCTGTTTCCAAAGAGGGGGAAATGTAATGGCTCAAGTCCTTGAGCATAGACAGCAGTAGGCAGTAAGCAGCAGGCAGTAAGCAGCAGAATGAGCAATGAGCAATCACTCTGACACTTTGACACTCTGACACTTTGACACTCTGTCATTTTTACCATGGTAAGGGAGCGGCGAGTCGCTGATAAAATATCATCTCCTGATTTATATAGGTTATTATAAAGCCCATCCCCGCCAGCGCCAGAAGTATCAATATGAACAGCTTTAATTTTTCCATATTTTTATTCACATAAATTATATATCCGCAGATTTCGCAGATTAAAACAAAATATTTTTTTTTAAAATCTGCGTAATCTGCGTAATCTGCGGATAATCAGGTTTTTCTTCTTTAAATTCCGAACATCTCGCTGTGCTTATAAGCAATAAGGGTATCCATAAGCTCTGATTTTTCCCCTTTAGCCTTCTTATCCATTTCACTCTTTAAAGTCTTAAGTGCCTCTTCAACCTCTGAACCAAAGAGTTTCTTCAAAAATTCCATTGGAATCCTCGGCTCATCTGTAACCTCACCCTTTTCATTAAACTTCGGTGGACTCAAAGGCGGCACATAATAGACATTGGGGAGTGTCCCAAAATCAGGTCGCAAGGGAATGGCA
>JACRGN010000035.1 GCA_016234205.1 Nitrospinota bacterium
ATTAGTGATGAATTACGCCGCGAATACAATTTTGATTATTCTAAGGCTGTTCGTGGTAAGTATTACAAACGTATTTTAGAAGAAGGTGCCAATGTTATCATGCTTGAGCCAGATGTTGCCAGGGCATTTTCTGATTCAGCTTCAGTAAATGATGCGTTGAGGTCATTACTTGATTTAACGAGAACAACTCAACGATTAACAAAACACTTCAGCAGACGGGCTATTGCCCGCAACTGAATTCTGGTATTATCACTGTTGGCAAGGGAATTGAACTTTTCTGACCACCATCCTGCCTCATTGGAGGAAACTTTTAAAAATCCCAGAAACATAACTTTGTTAAGGCATATCTCCTTCGGCAAGCTCAGGATGCAATCCGTATAATTGATTAGTAAAGGACAAAAATAAAATGATTCGCTCAAATTTAAAAAAATTAGTAAACGAAATATATAATAGAAAAGTCACTCCAAATAAGGCAATAGAGATGCTCAAACATCTGCCCTATGAGGATATAGGCTTTGCCCATGTGGACCACCACAGGGAATTGAGGCAGGGATTCCCTGAGGTAATATATTGTGAGGGAAAAACTACCCGGCAGATAGCAGCAATAATAGAAAAGATGATTAAGAAAGGCTCAGATATACTCGCTACAAGGGCAACACCAGAGATATTTAAGAGAATAAAGAAGATTAGTAAAAAAGCTCAATATAATGAAACAGCAAGGACTATTGTTATAAAAAATAAGAAGAAAAATCTTAAAGGGATGGTATTGGTTGCAACCGCTGGGACATCCGATATACCTGTGGGAGAAGAGGCTGCCGTCACTGCCGAAACGATGGGGAGTAAGGTGGAGAGGATATATGATGTGGGTGTAGCTGGAATTCACAGGCTTTTAGATAAGAGGGAGAAATTCAATAACGCCAGAGTAATTGTCGTTGTAGCAGGTATGGACGGCGCCCTTGCAAGTGTAGTAGGCGGACTTGTTGATAAGCCTGTAATAGCAGTCCCCACAAGTGTCGGCTATGGAGCCAATTTCGGAGGCATATCGGCACTCCTGGCTATGCTTAATAGCTGTGCATCGGGTGTAGCAGTTGTTAATATTGATAATGGTTTTGGTGCAGGCTGTCTTGCACATAAGATTAATATATTATAAATTCTATTCCAGATTAGAGGTATTGCAAATCCATCAATAGTTAAAAAATGTAAAAATGATGTAAAAAGAAAAGTTTACAAAATTTTATATAAAGAATTTGAAGGGGCAAATCCAAATGAATGGTGAATTTCTAAATAAAATAATTCAAGGCGATGCTTTACTAACAATTTCAAAGTTAAAAAGCAATAGCATTGATTTGGTATTAACTGACCCGCCGTATTTTTTGGACAAAATGGATAATGGCTGGGATGTAAAAAAAGTTGCTCTAATTACCGATTATTGTCATACGATAAAGTCATTGCCGCCAGGAATGAAGTTTGATAAAGAACAAGGGAAAAAATTTTATGATTGGTATTACCAGGTTTCAAAAGAAATTATCAGAGTTTTAAAACCAGGAGGATTTTTCTTTTCATTTTCAAGTCCGCAATTATACCATAGAATGGTATCTGCAATAGATGATGCTGGATTTTTGATTAGAGATTGTTTCATCTGGCTTTACACACAGAACCAGCCAAAGGCAATGAACCTAAATCATTTCATTGAAAAATTAAATGAAGATAAAAAGTCAAAAGAAAATTTAAAAAATCAATTAGCCGGTTGGAAAACGCCGCAAATCAAATCGTGCTTTGAGCCGATTGTGATGGCACAAAAAGAAACCGAAGGAACGTTCCTTAAAAATTTCAAAAAATATAATGTGGGTTTATTGAATACCAATGTGCAAATTGGTGACAATATGTTTCCTGCAAATGTGGTTTCAACCAATAAAATCAGCGAAGTTATTGATAGGTGTTTCCTGATTTCAAAGCCTGATAAAAAAGAAAAGGGAGAACTTAATACCCACAAAACTGTGAAGCCGGTGAGTTTGTGTGAATACATTATAAAATTGACTACTTATTCGGAAGATGCAATTGTGTTAGACCCATTTGCCGGCAGCGGGACAACTTTGGTTGCTGCAAAAAAATTAGGGAGAAAATTTATTGGTATTGATATTAATGAGGAATATATTGAAATAGCTAAAGAAAGAATTAAAAATACAGGCAAAAATTATTCGGTTACGGAAAAATTAAATTCAGCAATTCAGATGCAGATTTTTGAGTCAAAAGTGGAATATAAAAGAAAACATCTGAAAAAATTACAGCGGATATGAATGATATTCTGATATAAAAAAATCAATAAAAATAGAAATGCCTTTATATGATAGAGAGTTTATCAATACAAATATTGTATCTGCTAATAGGCTCTGACTTCCGGAAAGGGGTACAACAATGCTCAAATTTTGTTTAGAAAAAGGTAAATACGTAATTTTGCTGGCGGTTGTTTCTACATTTCTTGCCTCAGTAGCTACATTTATCTTGGGAACGGTAAGGATGATTACTAATGTGGTAAATCTAATCGCAGGATTGATTACCCATGAAGGAGGGCACTCTGGTGTCCAGATGATTGCATCTCTTGATTCACTCCTTCTTGCAATTGTTCTATATATATTTTCTGTTGCCATCTATGAACTATTCTTCGGCAAAATCAATGTGCCGGACTGGCTTGTCATAGAGAATCTTGATGGATTAAAGGAGAAACTTGCAAGTGTGATTATATTGATACTTGCAGTAACATTCCTTGAGCATCTTGTGAAATGGAAGGATGCTAAGGATACACTGATGTTCGGCATCTCAATTGCCGCTGTCCTGATTGCCCTCGTCTTCTACATGCAGCATAAGAAGGGTGAGAAGGATTAAAAGGAGGTATATTTATGGCAAAGATTGTTTTAAAAATAAAAGGTATGTCATGTCAGCACTGTGTGGTGAGCATCACAAAGGCACTCAAAGACCTTAAAGGGATAAAGGATGTTAAGGTCAGTCTTGAGAAAGGGAGTGCCGAAGTAAATTATGACGATAAACTTGTAACAAAAACACAGATGTCAGAAGCAGTAGCTGATGATGGATATGCTGTAATAAATTAACAACATCCCCTATCACTCGGCTCACAACAACCGTACTCCGTCATCTCACCATCAGGCTCTATGACTGTAAAAAATTCATTATAGGGAGGCTTTTTCAGTTTCTCAGATGTATCAGTGCATACCTCTACTGCCTCATCCCTTGGGAATAGATGCCCCTCTTCATCCACGACTGCCTTGAAAGGCCCTCTATAAACAGCTTTCTGCCCTATATAAACACATCCCTCTTTCTTTTCAAATTTGTAGCCCCTGACTGTAACAGAATAAAATTTATACCCTTCTATATCTTTCCAATAAGTCTTCTTTAAAACCTCCACACCATAGAAACCAACCTGCTCTAAAAATGATAAAAATTCAACTTCTGTCAGTGCCCCTCCAAGACATTCACCCCTTAGCTGGTCATTACCCTTTAACTTATGAGGTATTTCACCCTCTGAGACAATATCGGATACAACAACCCTTCCGCAGTCCTTTAATACCCGCCACATCTCTTCAAAGACAGCCTTCTTATCAGGAGAAAGGTTTATAACGCAATTTGATGTAATCAGGTCTACTGATTTATCATTTACAGGAAGCCTTTCCAAAAATCCCTTTTTAAATTCCACAACTTCATATCCAAGTGTTTCTGACACAAGAATACTATTTTTATTGGCAATCTCAAGCATCTTGTCTGTCATATCAACACCTATGACCTTCCCTGACTTGCCAACCTTTTTTGCCGCAATGAAGCAATCTATCCCTCCCCCTGAGCCAAGGTCAAGGACAGACTCACCTTCTTTTACATCTGCCATTGCAATTGGAGAGCCGCATCCATAAAATCTGTCAAGCACCTCTTTTGGTATATGTTTTACATCCTCATCATCATATTTCACAGGACAGCATAAATCAGCCTTTGGCTCTTCAGCAGCCCTGCCGTAAAATTCCTGTATAACTTTATATGGCCTCTCTACATCAAATGAGAGGACACAATTGGAATGAAGCGTACTCACATCTCCTGAATCCCCTTCACAGTCCAATCCGCCATCTCCCATAGAATGAAAGATAACAGGGGCATTGTATCCTGACTTTTTATTGAAACTTTCTTTTCCTCTTTTCGCAAGGTTTTTCATTATATCTTTTATCAATTCCGTATAAATTCCATAATATGGGTCATCACTTAAAATGTCTCCAATTCCATTTTGAACAGCAGAATAAAAATAGCTGTGCTCAATATCTCCACCGCCTGTAATAAATCTGAATGGGTCTTTTGACAGTTTAGATTTCTTGACAACTGTAGCCCCTCTGAAATCCCTTGCGATTTTACTATCAAGCCAGATGGACTTCAGAGATTCATTCATGGGACTCCCCATTTTTAATGAAGGACAGCCTGCAAAAGATGCGGAAGGATAAAGATTCCCATCGGAGTAAAGACAGAGTGTGTCCCAGCATGAACTTGCCATATCATATTTAACACCGGGTCTTCCGTTTACCCTTAGCTTTAATGACTCATAATTATCAAAGACTACACCCGCCTTATCACAAGCCTCTTTTGCCTCCCTGACAATTCCTATTAAATTTGAAATTTGAAATTTGAAATTTGAAATTCGTGAGGCTCCCCTTCCCCTCCTGTGCATCCACATTAGATGGAGAGACTTAGCCCCCAGCTTTTTTGCCAATGAGGGGAGATTGGGTATATCGTTTATATTTTCCTTCGTCATAACTGCAGTGAGAGAGGTATCAAATCCAAGTTCACTTGCTATCTTAAGTCCTTCAGTAATCTCCCCAAAAGTCCCCCTCCCGCGAATAGGGTCATTAATCTCAGGTATTGAACCGTCAAGACTCACCTGCAGTTTTACTTTATTTTTATCAAGCCCTCTAAGCCCAGCCCTTTTACCGTTTCCAAAAAGTGTTGCATTGGTAAGGACTATCAACTCATTGCCCTTCTCCTCAGTCGCATATTTTATGAGTTCAAAGATATCCCTCCTCACAAAAGGCTCACCGCCTGTAAAATAAAATCTTAAGACACCCAGCCTGCACGACTCATCCATAACATTTTTTATATCTTTAGTTTGTATTCCAGCATCTCCTGAAGGAGAGGACTCAAAGAGACAGTGATTGCATGTGAGGTTGCAGGAATTATTTGTGTGAATCCAGAACTCGTTTAATCTTGATGCCTTTAGATAATTTTCTCTCCCTTTGTATTCTTCGGTATTAAATGGGGATGTTGAGACTATTTTGGAGCGGAGGGCATCGTTTATAAAATTGTGGACATGAAGCCATGATTTTGCAGAATCAAAACCATAGGCTGAGCCATACTCCCTGACAATATCAGACAACTTCCTTTTGCCGTCAACAAGGTCAAAAATCTTCTTACCCCTCTCATCAACTACAATCCAGTTAGGTTTATCGCCGTCAATTAAAAAGTAAAGACTCTCATCTGCAAATGTTGTAACATCTGGTTTATAGATTATTGTATCTGAAGTAAGCCCTGACATAATATACTCTCCAATTATTAATTATTTACCCTATCTCAGACCTGTCCAGTTCATTCCTGATATTTTCCGAGTAGATATTTAGAGAAACGGCAGATGTCATTATCTCACCAAGCCACTCCTCTGCCTCATCCTCTGTAATATCCCCCTGTTCAAGTTGATTTGCGAGGCTTATAAACTCCTCACACTCTTTTTTCATGTCCTTTATAAGACCACTCAGACTTTCACTGATAATATTCTCATCACTCAAAGCAAACACCCCCTTTTTGTAGATATAAAAATATTTTTACACTTTTTTACCCTCATGGTCAAATTAAAATTCTTTCATTCTATAAACACTTATGCTATAAATTTAACCTGAATTATGCATTAACCACAGATGAACACAGGTAAACACTAATAAAACAAAAAGTTATTATAATTCTTCTTTTACCTAAAAAGTGAAATATATTTTTCTTTTAATTCATTGAATAATCTGTGTTAATCTGTGTTTACCTGTGGTTTCACGCATTTTTTGGATTTAACCGTTATATATAAAAACAGTATGTCAAAAGAAAAAATTCCATATATAAAAGTCAAACCGCCGGGTAAAAAGGCTTCTGAATGGGTCAAAAAGGACAATCAATTTGTATCCAAATCCTATACCAGAAGTTATCCGCTGGTTGTTGAGAGGGCATACGGGATGACTGTTGAGGATGTAGATGGTAACAGATACCTTGATTTTACAGCAGGCATAGCCACATGCTCTACAGGACACTGCCACCCAAGGATAGTTGAGGCAATTAATAGGCAGGCAAATAAATTAATACATATGTCAGGGACAGATTTTTATTATGCCTCCCAGATTAAACTTGCAGAAAAATTATCCAATATAATTCCCGGCAAAAAAGGAAAGAGGGTATTCTTTGGAAATTCAGGGGCTGAGGCAATAGAGGCATCATTTAAACTTGCACGATTTCATACAAAGAGAACTCTCGTTATTGCCTTTTACGGTGCCTTTCACGGAAGGACAATGGGGGCACTCTCTCTGACTGCAAGCAAGACTGTCCAGAGAAGGGGTTTTAGACCGCTGATTCCAGGAGTAAGTCATGTCCCCTATGCCTATTGTTACCGATGTCCCCATCATCTTAAATATCCTGACTGCAATATCCAGTGTGTGGAATGGATAGAGGATGTCCTATTCAGGACAACCATACCAACTGAAGAGGTGGCGGCAATAATAGTTGAACCTATACAGGGTGAGGGTGGCTATGTTGTCCCTCCAAATGAGTTTCACCAGAATCTCTACAGACTCGCAAAGAAATATGGCATCCTTTATGTTGCCGATGAAGTCCAATCAGGGATGGGGAGGACAGGGAAACTGCTGGCATCCGAGCATTTCGGTGTAATACCTGATATTGTTGCAATTGCAAAGGGTATAGCCTCAGGCTTGCCATTGGGTATAACAATAGCATCATCAGAGATTATGGACTGGGGCCCCGGCTCTCATGCAAGCACATTCGGAGGAAATCCTGTATCCTGTGAGGCAGCCCTTGAGACAATAAAATTATTAGAAGAAGACTTAATAGAAAATGCAAGAGTAGTCGGCAATTTCATGCTCCAAAGACTTGAAAAAATGAAAAAGAAGTATGAAATTATTGGTGATGTAAGGGGAAAAGGATTGATGATAGGTGTAGAACTGGTAAAGGATAAAGAAACAAAAGAGAGGGCAGAAAAAGAGAGGAGAGAAATAATAAACAAATGTTTTCAAAAAGGCTTACTACTACTCGGCTGTGGTCCCAACTCCATAAGATTCATGCCCCCGCTGATTGTAACAAAGAAAGAGGCAGACACAGCCCTATCAATATTTGAAGAGGTAGTAAGGAACTGGTGGAAGTAGACTTTGGTTTACTAAAAACTCATTCCTATGAATCATGGAGACGTAAACGAGGGATAGAGGAAGAGATAAACAAAAAATTAAACCTATAATTATTTGAAAAAATTCATTCATTCCTTGGAGAGATTCTATAAAACTATATACAACCAGTCAATCATTTTTTGCTGAAATAAATTCATTAATTTCTCCTCCATCCTTTCCTTATGCGTCCCTCCCCAGAATATTTTTTTACAATTCTCACACCTGACGAATTCATTATAACTTTGGTAAACATAATCGGGAACCTTTCCCAATACATCCTCTTTTGATATGTGAATAAGGGGTTTGTTGCAATCTATACAGAGAGTAAAAGAACTCTCCTTCAGGTCAAGTTTAAAATAGTTTACCGTCTCTTTAAGCTGTTCTTCAACACTGTCAGATGCCAATAAAAGATGTGGGATACCTTTTTCCTCTAATGAATTTTTTTTCTTTTTTATAAAACCACTGTTTCTGGTTAAAATTGTGCGGTCTTCTCTTGAGGCAATCTCAATCAGTTTATCCGGATTTGCCGAGTTATAAAAAACAGTATCGTAGCCTGCAATCCTAAGCCACTTAACCAATTTTCCCATTGTTAAATCTACGATGAATTTCATTTTAAAAGGCTTTTATTTATTGACCAAGTAATTCCTGAATAGTTCTGATATTATAGCCGTTCTTAAGCAGATGCATTGCAAAACTGTGGCGCAGCGTGTGGACAGAAGCCTGTTTTGTAATTCCTATTATACTGCATTCAATTCCAAATTTCCCACGATTTTAGGAGGATTTCTTCTTGACTATCTCACCTCTAATTTCTATAATCCATCATAATGTTGAATAAACATAAAAGATGTTAGGGCTAAGTCTTAAACGTCGGATAATTTATAGGAGATATAGAAATGGAACCGCACAGTGATTCATTCGAGAGTGAAGCCGTAAAGCGAACGGTGATGGACATAATAGAGCACGGCAGCGTTTACGACGTGGAAAAACTTGATGAGCTGTATGCCGACAACATGCAAATTATCAGAATCGGCAAAGATGGAAAAACTAGCGTTGTCAGCAAGAAGGACGTACTTAGCTTTTTCAATTCTAAACGTGCTAAGAACGATGAGCCTTTAAGCAAGGAAGCACATTTCAATTATGTTGATGCAACGAATGGAAAAGGCCATGTTATCGTTACTCGGGTCATGAAACTATTCGGTAGTCCACAAAAATCCATTTACAATATTTGTCTTGCGAAACATAATGATCGATGGCGGATAGTGAAAGAGACGGTAATTTCTGTGTAGCCAATGTCAGACCTAACGGCGTTCGAGAGGACACCGCAAAAGCGCGGCGCCCCTCAACTTTACGTTAGCCCAAAAATAAAAAGGGAGAAGTTATATTATGCTAAAAGTAGAGGAAATAGAAGCTACAATTGAATCACTTTCAGACGATGAATATGCTCGTTTGAGAGAGTGGTTTTATGAAAGGGATTGGAAAAAATGGGATAGACAAATTGAAGCAGATTCAGAGTCTGGAAAGTTGGATTTCCTGATTAAAGAGGCACTTAATGAGAAAGCTAAGGGAAATCTCAAGGAACTCTAAATGCATCGAACAATAAACCGCTTCTGGAAATGCTTTGAGAATCTTCCTGTTGCCGTTCAAAAGGTATCAAAGAAAAACTTTGAGCTGCTTAAAACGAACCCTTCGCACCCATCCCTCCATTTCAAGAAAATTGGTAAGTTTTGGTCAGTACGAGCTGGAATTAATCATAGGGCACTTGCAATTGAAGATGGTAATGACTTTATTTGGATATGGATTGGCACTCATGAAGAATATGAAAGAATGATTAAGGTGATGGGCTAACAATTCAATCCAGCGGGCGGCTAATAGTTGCCGTACACTTCAACCGTCAAAGAATTCTAAAATCGCAATTTTTAATAGGGCATTCTTTACAAAGAGGTTTTTTCTTGCAGTAATTCTTTCCCAGCATTACTATCAGGGCATGATACTCGTTAAATAGCACGGCATCTGATGGGAGGTTTTCCATGAAGATTTCCTGCATCTCATGATAGGTTATGTCTTCAGGGGTTAAATTTAATCTATGGAATATCCTCTTTGTATATGCATCTACTACAAAGATTGGAACATTACCTGCATAAAGCAGAATAGAATCTGCTGTCTCTGGTCCAATACCATTAACACCTAATAGATGGTTTCTAATATTGCCAGAGCCGTTGGAAAACATATTAGACACTTTCCCATCATATCTTTCACACAGAAAGGATATAAAACTCTTGAGCCTTTTTGCCTTTATATTAAAATATCCCGATGGTTTTATATGCCTTGCAAGATTTTTTACTGGCAATTTATTAATCCTATGAGGGTCAAGGAGCTTTTCTTTTTTTAGATTTACTATTGCCTTTTCCACATTCTGCCATGCAGTATTTTGTGTAAGAATCGCACCGACACACACCTCAAAGGGTGTATCGCCAGGCCACCAGTTCTGGGGGCCAAAATGGCTATAAAGGGTCTTGTAAATACCAATTAATTTATTTCTCATACCGTAACAATAATAATGCAAAAATGCTTTTTGAACGACTTTTTAATTTTTCTTTTGTTCTATAGTGTAATAATCTTAAAAATAAGGCAAAAGGAAAATTAACGGAAGTGAGAAAAGTGTTTTTGCAGTAAACTTATGCCTCAATCCTCATTAAATCCTCTGCAATTACAATCTCACCTTTATAATATTTCCGACACGCACTTATTATATCAACATCTTCACAGGATGGATAGAAATGGGTCAATATGAGTTTCTTGCAGTTTGACTCTGCGGCAATCCTTCCGCAGAGGGAAGGGGTAAGATGCCCTTTAACTCTTTTCTCATCAGGGAGGGAGCATTCAAGCACAAGAATATCTGCATCCTTTCCAAGCTTAACTATGTTTTTACAGTAATCTGTGTCCCCTGAAATTACTATAGATTTTCCACTCTCAGTCTCAATCCTGTATCCCACACTTTCTTTGATGTGAGCAAGTGGTTTAGTAGTAACTTTAAAATTGCCGAAATCTATTCTCTTATTTGAAATCTCACTTAAATTAATTTTATAAAACTCAGGCTCCAGCCATTTACCGTAAACCTTGCTAAGTTTCTTATAAAATTTTTTAAACCCTTTTCCGCCTATTATATCCAATTGTTTAATTCTTGGCTGTTCAGCATACTTGCTCGTAAAAATGAATGGAACTAAATCCGAAACATGGTCGGGATGGATATGGGTATAAAATATGTAATCTATATCGTGGTATGTAATACCTGCCTCAAGCATCCTCCTCATTGTCCCTGAGCCGCTGTCAAAGAGTAAAACTTTTTCACCTGCCTTTATAATGAGTGACGAAGAACTCCTCTTTAAAGAAGGAACACAGGTGCCTGAGCCAAGTATAATAAGCTCCACCTACCACCCCTTCCTTTTAAAGAACCAGAGCATCCCGGCAGCAATGAATCCCATTACTCCCATTGCAGCAAAAAAACCATAGGAAGATTTTAGGAGAGGGATGTAATCAAAGTTCATGCCGAATATGCCGCTGATAAGTGTCAATGGCATAAGGATAGTGGCAAAAACTGTTAACACCTTTATAATTTCATTCAGCCTGTTTGAAACAACAGAGAGATATGCCTCCATAGCACCTGAAATAGTATCGCGATAGGACTCAGTCAATTCCGAAATCATAAACAGGTGGTCATAGACATCTTTAAAGTGCATAGTGCATTCAAAGCATATCTGCTTATACTCCCCGCTGCTCAAGTTTCTTAAAATCTCCCTCTGCGGATGAACAATCCTCCTCAGATAGAGTATATCCTTCTTCAATGCAAAGAGTTTGTTTAAGGTCTTCTGGTCTGGTCTTGCAAATATCTCCTTTTCAAGTTCATCCACCTTATCGCCGAGGTCATCCATCAGGGGAAGGTAGTTGTCAACAAGTGTATCTATAACCTTATGCATGAGAAATTCAGGGTCTTTCTGGAGTATAGAGCAGTTCTTTTTGCTCCTCTCCCGGACAGAATCAACACTCCTGAAGTAGCCTTTATGGAATGTAACAAGGTAATTCTTTCCGAGGAATATATCTAAATCGTGGGTCTCAAGCTCATCTCTTTTTAGGGCCTCTGCATTGATACCATGGATTACAACATAAAGATAATCGCCATAATCATCTATCTTCGGATTTGGTACAAATGAGAGGCAGTCTTCTATTGCAAGGGGATGAAATTTAAAGACATCTGAAAGGAGAGCAACTTCTTTTTCAGTTGGGTTATCAAAATCAACCCATGTTATGCTGTTTTTATCTGAGATAAATTCAGAGAGGTTCTCAACTGTGGGTTCCTTAAGCTCGCCGCTTCTTGAGCAGGATATTATATGAATCATAAAAAACCCATGCAATTTTTAAAACATTTTAAAAAATCCTTTTCCCTTATGTTTAACATCTTCACCTGATGTCTCTGCCAGCTCCCTTAATAACTCCTCCTGTCTCTTTGTCAGTTTAGCAGGGGTCTTTACAACTACCTGCACTATCTGGTCGCCTTTGGCATGTCCCCTTATATGGGGTATCCCCGCCCCTTCTATTTTAAAAATTTTACCTGTCTGTGTCCCCTTTGGTATTGCAAGCCTCTCTGAACCTTCAAGTGTCGGGACATCAATCTCTGCACCGAGTGCTGCCTGTGAAAAAGAAATCTGAATCTGACAGATAACATCGTATCCATCCCTGTGAAAAAATTCATGCTCCTTTACATGGAGTATTACATAGAGGTCTCCTGACGGTCCCCCTCTCTTTCCTTCCTCACCCTCCCCTTTTAATCTCAGGGTTGACCCTGTATCAACACCTGCAGGTATCTTTACTGAGAGCTTCTTTTTCTTCTTTATATTACCTGTGCCTTTACACTCCTTACATGGCTCTTTTATTACCTTCCCCGCACCGTGGCACTGATGGCATGTTGTGCTTATGTGAAAAAATCCCTGCGACCTCGTAACCTGACCCGACCCCCCGCAAAGAGGGCATATAATAGGCTCAGTCCCCGGTGCCGCCCCTGTCCCATTACAATTCTTACACCCTTCATATTTATCTATCTCAATCTCGGTCTCTTTCCCTTTAACAGCATCCATGAAGGAAACCTCTAAATCATATCTCAGGTCTGCCCCTTG
>JACRGN010000036.1 GCA_016234205.1 Nitrospinota bacterium
AAAGGTCAGCTCATACAATGCCTTTCCATCAGAAACAGAAAAATGATATATCTCAGCCCTTCCTTCTTTTGATTTCCACAGATATGTAATCTCCTTAATCTCAAAGAGCCTTCCAGACCATCTAAACTTAAGGGGCTTTATCTTATAAGGCATGCCAAAGGAGGCAATGACATTTATAGTCTCTCCGATATCCATTTATATCTTCCTAACAACTCCTATAACCTTTCCAATAATCTTTACACTCTCAGGATTATAAGCTATAGGCTTCATATCCTTGTTTTCTGGTTTAAGGATTATCTGCGTCTTCTTTATATAAATCCTCTTTACAGTAGCCTCGTCTCCAATTAGCGCAACGGCTATCTCTCCGCTCTCAATTGAAGCCTGCGGTTTTACTATCACATAATCTCCATCCAATATCCCTGCGTCTATCATACTGTCACCTTTTATCTTTAAAGAAAAGGCATCCTCTGTCTTGAAGAGTGTTTTATCAATAAGCATGTGCCCTTCTATATCTTCAACAGCAAGTATCGGTTTTCCTGCGGTTACCTTCCCTATAACAGGCACTGTGAACCCTGCTGCCTCTTTTATTCCTTTAACCTCTATACCCCTTGACCTTAATGGGTTTATCCGTATAAACCCCTTCCGCTCAAGTGCGCGCAGATGTCCGCTTGCAGCAGGCCAGAGGAATCCGAAGTGCTCACCAATCTCACGCACAGTCGGCGGATAGCCGTGCTTCTTTATGAATTTGATAAGAAACTCAAAGATATTCCTCTGTCTTGGCGTCAAATCCTTCATATATACAAATGTATACTATTTAAAAGGAATTGTCAATAGAAGGGGATTCTACTTAAGGTTTTTCCATTTTAACATGCCAGCTGAGCAGCTTTGGCTTGTCGCATAGGAGCCTGAAACCTGTATTTAGAAAAAGGTGTATTGTATAATCCATTTTTTCACGGGATACTTCTAACCTTGGCTCAGCAATAAAGAGCATCCCGCCTTTTTTCAGGATCCTGTAAAGCTCTTTTACTGATTTTTCCTTATCAGCAAACTCATGGAATGTGTAGTAGGCAAATATAAGGTCAATCTCATTATCCTTTATCTTTAAGGATGAGGCATTTCCAACCATTGTAATTACATTATTACTGCTGTTTAGCGGAATCTTTTTGGCTAATTTGTTTATCATCTCCTGCTGTATATCAACTGCATACAGCTTGCCGGATCCGACTGCCTTTGCAAGATATGGCGTAAAAAATCCGGGACCACAGCCTATTTCAAGGACATTCATTCCCTCATTCAGAGAAGCGTCTTTCAATACGCTTTTCATATTTACAAGATAGCGCCTGATAAAATTATCAAGGACAAAGGCGAATTTTGCAGGAAAAACCATGCTTGACACTGTAAACTACTCCTGCCTCTCAGCCCTGCGCTCCCTCTCCTTGGTAAGGACGCCGAGCGCATTTAGAATATCATCCTTTTGCGAGGCCTCTATCTTTACATTCCAGAGGTTTGCGCCTTCAAGATTGGCGTGTCTGAGGCTTGCGCCGATAAGATTGGTATATTTAAGGTTTGCAAATTTGAGATTTGCATTAAGGAGGCTTGCATAACCAAGATTTGCGCCTTCAAGATTTGCAAACCTGAGGTTAGCAAACTTAAGATTAGCGCCCTCCATGTTGGCATATCTCAGGTTTGCCCTTTCAAGATTTGCGCCTTCAAGATTTGCGCCTTCAAGATTAGCATTTATAAACATTCCGTCAGTTAAACTGGCGCCCTCCAGGTTGGCGTATTTTATATTTATCCTTATATTCTTTTCCCTGCAGTCCTGTATCAATTTCAGCGTTTCATCAACTGTCATTCTGTTACCCCTTTATAGATGATATGGCGCTTTCCAACGCCTTTTTTATCTGATGCTTCTGATCCTGCAGCTCCTTTTCAAGGTAAGCAATCCGCTTTTTCAATTCTGACTCCCTTTTATCCCTGTCTGCAAAATCAGCAATGGAGCTCTTTATAAGCTCCTTCTTTTCTTTGTTGATTTCATCAATCTTTTCTGAGAAGGCTTCATTCTTCTGCGTAAGCTGCATATTCTCCTTTTTTGCCTCTTCCATCTCTCTTCTTGTTTCAATCAATTCTTTTTGCAGCTTTTCAACATCAACATTTGAGCTTCCTGAAGCCTTATTTAGCCTTTCCCTCAATTCAAAAATAAGCTTTTCTTTATTCTTTGAATCCTTTTCTAAGATATCCTTCTCCTTTATAAGAGCCTCAACCTTTTCTTCCAGCATACAGTAAATTTCGACTGGAACCTCGCAGCCAATGATATTTGAGATAGAACTAATCAGCTCCCTTTTCACAAAGGGCTTTTTAAGATAATCATCTGCCCTGACCTTGAGCTTTTTGTGTTGTTCAAAATCGCCTTTCTTTGCCTCAGAGGACATTAAAATCAGAGGAACCTTCTTCAGGTCATTATCTTCTTTGAGCTTTTTGCAGATTATGTAGCCGTTTTCTTTTGGGAGCTCCACAGAAAGAAGGATGAGATTAAAATTCTCTTTTCTTGCAGCTTCTATTCCCTCATCACCATCAGGGGTAACAACGGTCTTAAAGCCAACCCTCTTTAGCATCTCAACAATATAATCTGAAAATGTCTCGCTGCTTTCTATTATTAATACCTTTTTCTCAGTCATTTTCCCCAAATAGAAAAATTATTTTTTATTAGTCTATGCTTTGGTAATCTGGAGCTTTAGAGCCGCCTGCTTCATAACTGTATGACATTATCAAGTCCCTTATTTCAGGGGCAATAAAATACTGGCTTAAGTCAAATTTTGAGATGCCCTTTGCAATAACATCTACCTTTTCCCTTGCAGGGAGCCTTTTGTCCACAAGTATCCTGTAATTATTTTCTACCCTGCATATTCCGCCCTTTGTGTTGATATTTCCCTCTCGCAGGGAGTCATAGGTTAATTTTATTGATAGCTTTTCTGCCAGCTCTTCTAATTGCTGTAGTATCAGCTCAGTTTTCATTGAATTTTGACAGGCCGCAGCCGCCTCCGTATATTAGGGGCTTCATTGCCTCTAATCTGTATTTTGTCTCCTCAAAAGTTGTAAAGCCGTCAATAAAATCCTGAACTGCCATGTTTGTGTTTACAGGCAGTTTTTCAAAGAGCTCAATGTATTCACCCCTGAGCTTAATTACTATAGGCACACTGCTATCGGTTTTAATATCCTCTGCAAAAAGGGGTGTGGTCAGAAGGCTTAGTATAAGAATTATTAAAAAGACAATTCTGATCATAAGGTTTATTTACTCCAGAAATCTAAATCAAAACAGCAGGCTTCGTCGTGATCTCAGCCGAACTAGGGACTTTTTACGAAGCCGTCAGGCATTATATTTCCCAAAGTCCTCAGGCCTGAGATTCTCAAGCCATCTGTCAAGGCTCTCTGCTGTCCTCTTTTTAATTACCATATCATCCACATATATCGGCGCATCCATTCTTATTGCAAGCGCAATAGCATCGCTTGGTCTTGAGTCAATGGTTATTTCGT
>JACRGN010000322.1 GCA_016234205.1 Nitrospinota bacterium
AGTAGAGATGGTAATGCCTGGAGATAACATAACAATGAATGTTGACTTGATAACACCGATAGCGATGGAGAAGGAGTTGAGGTTTGCGATAAGAGAGGGCGGCAGGACTGTAGGGGCTGGTGTAATCAGTGAGGTGATAGAATGAGAGATATAATTCAATTATCGTGCAGCGAGTGCAAGAATAGAAATTATTCAACAACAAAGAATAAGAAGTCAACCCCTGACAGGTTGGAGTTTAAGAAGTATTGTCCTTTTTGTAGAAAACATACACTTCATAAGGAGGTTAAATAGACCTTGCGTAAAGAGAGGGATTTTATTAAGGAACAGGCCAGTAGCTCTAACGGCTAGAGCGCCGGACTCCAAATCCGGATGTTGGGGGTTCAAATCCCTCCTGGCCTGCCAATAAATCCTGTAGCGAGGAGGGCAATCTGATAATGGATTATATAAATAGATTAAAAGTCTTCTTGAGTGAAGTAAAGATAGAGATGAAAAAAGTTTCCTGGCCGACCAGGAAAGAGACGATGTACACAACATCGGCAGTTATTATTTCGGTATTTTTGATTTCTTTTTTTCTTGGGCTGGTTGACCTTGGTCTTTCAAAATTGATTGAAAGGCTTATAAAATGAGTCTTTAAGGGCTGATAATTTTAAAATAAGGAAAGGTTTTTATTAGATGGATAAGAAATGGTATGTGGTTCATACCTACTCAGGGTATGAAGGCAAGGTGAAGTCAAATATGGAAGAGAGGCTGAAAAACAGTGCAATGGAAGGGAAGGTGAGCCAGATCCTCGTTCCCACAGAAGATGTTGTTGAGGTAAAGGGTGGGAAGAAAAAGATATCTACAAGAAAATATTTTCCCGGCTACATAATGATAGAGATGGAGATGGATGACGATATCTGGTATGTCATAAAAAATACACCTAAAGTTACAGGCTTTCTTGGCGGGACAAGGCCGACACCTCTGGATGAAGAAGAGATTAATCGGTTGTTAGAGCAGTTAAAGGGAGAGGCAGCAAAACCAAAGCCGAAGTTTATTTTTGAAAAAGGTGAGAAGGTAAGGGTTGTAGATGGACCATTTGCCAATTTTGCAGGTGTAATTGACGAGATGAATGCTGATAAGGGTAAAGTTAGAGTAATGGTTACTATATTCGGAAGGGCAACACCTGTTGAGCTTGAATTTTCACAGATAGAGAGAGTGTAAACAGAAGGAGGTTATATGGCTAAGGCAAAAGAAGTGTCGGCAATGATAAAATTACAGATTTCAGGCGGACAGGCGAATCCATCCCCTCCGGTTGGACCTGCACTCGGTCAGCATGGAGTTAATATAATGGAGTTCTGCAAGGCATTTAATGCCCAGACCAAGGGGAAGGAAGGCACTATAATACCTGTTGTGATAACTGTATATTCAGACAGGAGTTTTACATTTATAACAAAATCCCCGCCTGCATCAGTTCTCCTTAAACAGGCTGCAGGCATTGCAAAAGGGTCTTCTGAGCCGAACAAGACAAAAGTTGGCAAGGTTAAGATGTCTCAGATTAAGCAGATTGCAGAGACAAAAATGAGCGATTTGAATGCCTTTGATATAGATGCAGCAATGAGGACAATAATCGGGACTGCAAGGAATATGGGGATAACAGTAGAGGGATAATTATAAAAAAAATCAAATAACAAGCACCAAATAACAAATAAATTCCAAATAACCAAACTGAAAAAGTTTGGAATTTGGGATTTGAGAATTTGGATTTATTTGAGGTTTGGAATTTATTGAGGGGGGGGATTATGAAGAGAAGGGGAAAACGATATAAAAATTTAGTATCAAAGATAGTTAATAAAAGAGAATATTCTCTTGAAGATGCAATAGCCCTGTCAAAGAGCCTTGCCTCTGCCAAGTTTGATGAGACTGTTGTAATGGCGGTCAGGCTGGGTGTTAAACCGCAGCAGGCTGACCAGATGGTAAGGGGGAGCATAGTCCTGCCGAAGGGGATTGGAAAGAAGACAAAGATATTGGTTTTTGCAAAGGGGGAGAAGGAAAAAGAGGCATTGGAGGCAGGGGCAGATTTTGTTGGCGCAGAGAATATGATTGAGAAGATTACAGGCGGATGGATGGAGTTTGACCGTATTGTTGCAACACCTGATATGATGGGGGCTGTAGGTAAATTGGGGAAGGTTCTGGGCCCAAGGGGGCTTATGCCTAATCCAAAATCTGGCACCGTTACCTTTGAGCTTGCCAGGGCTATAAAAGAGATACAGGCAGGTAAGGTGGAGTTCAAGACTGAAAAGGCAGGGATAGTCCATGTTCCTATCGGGAAGGCGAGCTTCAAACCTGAAGACCTCATTGAGAATGCAAGGGTAATCCTTGAAACTATTGTAAGGATGAAACCTGCATCGGCAAAGGGGCATTATCTTAAGAGCATTACTGTATCTACAACTATGGGTCCCGGTGTTAAGACGGACAGTGTCGGGATTTCAAAATTAATGAATGTCGCATAGGCAAACTTACAATTTACAACTTACAACTTGTAACGAAAAAATCCTTTAGTTGTTAGTTATGAGTTATGAGTTATTAGTTATTTGTTAGTTTATAGAAAGGGGGTTGAATAAAAGTGGCAGGTGAAAATAAAGAGCAACAGATAAAGGAGCTTCACGATAAATTTTCAAGGGCGAAGGCGGCAGTATTTGCTGATTATAAAGGCCTTACTGTTCAGGAGTTGACCGAACTGAGAAAGATGCTGCGGGGTGCAGGAATTGAATTCAAGATTGTTAAAAATACCCTTGCATGTATAGCGTCAAAAGGCACCCCTTTTGAAAATACCTCTAAATATTTTGTTGGTCCGACTTCTCTGGCAATAAGTTATAAAGACCCTGTGGCGGCTGCAAAGATAATGGTCTCTTATGCAAAGAAGGAAGAGAAGCTGAATATAAAGGCAGGGCTTGTAGAAGGGAATCTGATTGAGGCAGAGGAGGTAAAAAAATTATCTGAACTCCCATCAAGAGAAGTTCTCCTCTCCAGGGCACTTGCAAGCATGATGTCCCCTGCGACAAATTTAGTCGGTGTTTTACATGGAGTAGTAAGGAAGTTTGTTTATACATTAAAGGCAATAGAAATCAAAAAACAGTGTTAGCATTTAGTGATTAGTGTTAGTTCTTTACTGACACTGGCACTTACACTTACACTAATTTTAAAAGGAGGAAAATAATATGGCAGAGGTAGCAAAGATTTCAAGAGAGGATGTAGTATCCTACATTGAGAACATTTCAGTTCTTGAGCTTTCAGATTTGGTAAAGGAACTGGAGAAGAAGTTTGGCGTTACGGCAGCAGCCCCGGTGGCAGTTGCATCAGTAGTCGGAGCACCGGCAGGACAGGCGGCAGCAGAACCTGCAACGGTGAGTGTAATACTGGCTAATGCAGGGGACAAGAAAATCCAGGTAATAAAGGTAGTCAGGGAATTAACCAATCTCGGACTTAAAGAGGCAAAGGACCTGGTAGATGACGCCCCGAAGCCTATTAAGGAAGGCATAAAGAAGGAAGAGGCAGAAGAGATTAAGAAAAAGATGGAAGAGGTGGGTGCGAAGATAGAGATAAAATAGTGTCAGTGACGGTGATTAGTGTCAGCAAAAAACTAAATACTTACACTTACACTTTTTGAGGGGGCAAAAAATATGTTAAGCAGTAGAACCGCGATGGATTCAAGGAATTCTATCCATCGGAAAGACTTTGGCAGAATCCCTGTTATAGTTGATATTCCGAATCTGATAGAGGTTCAGAAAAAGTCATATGATAGGTTCTTGCAGAGGGACAAAAATCCGGATAAGAGGGAAAATAGGGGACTTGAAGAGGTGTTCAGAAGTGTATTTCCTATAACCAATTATAAGGAGAGCGCCTCTATTGAATATGTCGGATATGAAGTCGGCATATGGGAGTGCAGGTGCGGCGAATATAAGGGGCTGGGCGGAGAAGGGGTGGTCTGTGAAAAGTGCAAGACAGAGGTGGTATATAAAGAAAAATACAGTATGGATGAATGTCACGAGAAGGGGATGACATATGCTGACCCGCTTAAGATATTAGTGCAGTTAGTTGTTAAGGAGAAGGACGAAAAGGGCAAGAGTACAATCCGCGAGATAAAGGAACAGAAGATATATCTGGGTGAGTTGCCGCTCATGACCGATACGGGGACTTTTGTAATAAACGGGATTGAGAGGGTCATAGTGAGCCAGATGCATCGTTCACCCGGTGTCTTCTTTTTTCATGACAAGGGCAAGATCTCTTCCATTGGAAGGGTTTCGTATTCTGCCCGATTGATACCTTACAGGGGTTCATGGCTTGATTTTGAGTTTGATACAAAGGATATATTGTATGTAAGGATTGACAGGAGACGAAAGTTTTCTGCCACTATCCTTTTGAGGGCGTTGGGCAATTCAACTGATGAAATCCTCTCAATATTCTACGAGGCAATAAAGATAAGTTACCGTCCCGAGTCTGACTCATTTTCTATGAATGTTACAGAACTCCTTGTCGGACAAAAGGCTAAGGAAGATATAATTGACCCTGAGACCAAAGAGTGCATAGTGAAGGCACAGAGGAAGATAAACAGGGGGATGGTAAAGAGGATGGAGGCTGCAAAGATAAAGACCATCAAGGTAAGCCCTGATGAAATGATAGGGAAGATTATAGCCGGTGATGTGGTTGATGAAAAGTCAGGTGAGATTCTCCTTGAGATAAATACGGATATCACGGCTGATATGCTGGAGGTTATAAGAAAAAACAAGATAAAGGAGTTCTCCGTACTCCATATTGATGAGCAGTTCAATGATACATCACTAAGGGATACCCTGCTTTCAGATAAAATAAATACCACCGATGAGGCATTGAAGGAGATATACAAGAGGATAAGGCCTGGAGAGCCGCCTACGCCTGAGACAGCCAAACTACTTTTTGAAGGGCTGTTTTTTAATCCAAAACGTTATGACCTTTCTGAGGTGGGGAGGCTTAAATTAAATAAAAAGCTCGGCTTAAATTTACCGCTGAGCCAAAGGCATCTGACCCCTGAAGATATTGTAGGCACTGTGAAGTATCTATTCAATCTCCGAAAGGGTATCAACACTGTGGATGATATTGACCATCTTGGCAACAGGAGGGTAAGGGCAATAGGAGAGTCATTAGAAAATCAATTAAGGATAGGGCTTGTGAGGATGGAGAGGGCGATTATAGAGAGGATGAATATACAGGATATTGAGACTGCCATGCCCTATGACCTTATAAACTCAAAGCCTGTGACAGCAGCTATAAAGGAGTTCTTCGGAAGCAGCCAGCTGTCCCAGTTTATGGACCAGACAAATCCTTTATCAGAGATTACCCATAAGAGAAGGCTGTCAGCATTGGGTCCAGGCGGACTCACAAGGGAGAGGGCAGGATTTGAGGTTAGAGATGTCCATCCAACCCATTACGGAAGGATATGCCCTATAGAGACTCCGGAAGGTCCAAATATAGGACTTATTGCATCGCTCAGCACCTATGCAAGGGTTAATGAGTTTGGATTTATAGAGTCGCCTTATAGAAAGGTAAAGAACGGCAAGGTAACAGAAGAGGTTGTATATCTCTCTGCAATGGAAGAGGAAGGATTTACAATTGCACAGGCAAACGCCCCGATAGATGGTAAGGGTAATTTTGGGACAGAACTTGTCTCATGCAGAAAAGGCGGGGAGTTCATAATGGTGCCCCCCGACAAGATTGATTACATGGATGTATCACCAAAGCAGCTGGTAAGCGTGGCTGCGTCATTGATACCATTCCTTGAGCATGATGATGCGAACAGGGCATTGATGGGTTCAAACATGCAGAGACAGGCGGTTCCGCTTTTAAGGACAGAGGCGCCGCTGGTCGGCACAGGGATGGAGAGGATTGTGGCAAGGGATTCAGGGGCGGCAGTCCTTGCGAGGACATCGGGAGAGGTATTGAGTGTAGATGCAAACAGGATTGTAATACTATCTGACGGAAAAGAGAAGGGTAAGAAATCACCAAGGGTAGATGTGTATAACATGAGCAAATATCAGAGGTCAAACCAGAATACCTGCAAAAACCAGAGGCCGTTGGTAGCCAATGGTGACAGGATAAAGAAGGGGGATGTCCTTGCAGACGGCCCTGCTACTGAGAGAGGTGACCTTGCACTGGGAAGAAATGTCCTTGTAGCCTTTATGCCATGGGATGGTTATAACTTTGAGGATGCGATAATAGTCAGCGAAAGGTTTGTAAGTGAGGATATATTTACATCGGTTCATATAGAAGAATTTGAGGTGGAGGCGAGGGATACCAAGCAGGGGAAGGAAGAGATTACAAGGGATATTCCGAATATAAGCAAAGAGGCACTAAAGGATTTAGACGAGAGCGGAATCATTCGTATCGGGGCAAAGGTAAAGCCTGATGATATCCTCGTTGGCAAGATTACGCCGAAGGGAGAGACAATCCTTTCGCCGGAGGAAAAGCTTTTGAAGGCAATATTCGGCGAGAAGGCAGGGGACGTAAGGGATACATCGCTCAGGGTTCCCCCCGGCATAGAAGGGACAATTATAGGTGTAAAGGTCTTTTCCAGAAAGGGTATGGACAAGGATTCAAGGGCACAGAGTCTTGAAGAAGAGGAGTTGGCAAGGCTTACGAAGGATTATGAAGAGGAGATAGATATAATAAAAGAAGAAAGGGACAAGAAGATCAGGAATCTCCTCACAGGCAAGATTACTGCTAAGGATATAAAGGTTGGAAAAAAGCTTCTGATTCAGAAAAAGAAGAAGCTGACAGAAGAGATATTGGGCAAGTTAGAAGGCAAAGAGCTGTTAGGCATAGAGGTTGTTGAGGCAGATGTAAAAGATGAGATGCAGGAGATTGAAGATGCAGCGCAGGACCAGATACATGCCATGAAGACCCTGATGGATGATAAAATATCCAAACTGAGAAAAGGAGATGAGCTGTCTCCTGGGGTTATTAAGCTGGTAAAGGTCTTTATAGCAATGAAGAGAAAGCTTGCTGTAGGTGACAAGATGGCAGGGAGACACGGTAATAAGGGTGTTGTATCAAGGATTGTACCTGAGGAGGATATGCCGTATCTTGAAGACGGGACACCTGTGGATATTATATTGAATCCACTCGGCGTGCCTTCAAGAATGAATGTCGGGCAGATTTTGGAGACTAATCTAGGTATAGCAGCAAAAAGGTTAAATATACATGTTGCCTCACCTGTTTTTGATGGTGCAATGGAGGCTGATGTAAGGGAGCTGTTAAAAAAGGCTGATTTTCCAGAGACAGGCGAGACAGTTCTTTATGACGGAAGGAGCGGCGAGCCGTTTGATCAGAAGGTTGTTGTAGGATATATATACATGATGAAACTGCACCACCTGGTAGATGATAAGATACATGCCAGGTCTACCGGTCCATACTCCCTCGTTACACAGCAGCCATTAGGCGGAAAGGCACAGTTCGGCGGTCAGAGACTTGGTGAAATGGAGGTCTGGGCACTTGAGTCTTATGGGTCTGCATATACCTTACAGGAGATGCTGACAGTAAAATCCGATGATATTGAGGGAAGAAAGAGGATTTACGAGTCAATTGTGAAAGGCGATAACACATTGCAGCCAGGTATTCCTGAGTCATTTAATGTCCTCGTAAAGGAACTCCAGAGTCTCGCTCTGGATGTAGAATTGATTGAAGAAGAAAAAACACAGGTAGTAGGCAGTAAACAGTAGGCAGTAAAAAAAACTGCTTACTGCTTTTTAGGAGGATTAAAATTGGAAAATTTTAGAGAGCTTTTTGAAAAACCTAAAGACCCTCTATTTTTTGATGGGATAAGGATTAAACTCGCCTCTCCGGATAAGATACTGTCATGGTCATTTGGCGAGGTAAAAAAACCAGAGACCATAAACTACAGGACATTTAAACCTGAGAGGGACGGGCTCTTCTGCGGGAAGATATTTGGCCCTGTAAAGGACTGGGAGTGTATCTGCGGAAAATATAAGAGGATGAAGTATAAGGGTGTTGTCTGCGAGAAGTGCGGTGTGGAGGTTACTCTTTCAAAGGTGAGAAGAGAGAGGATGGGGCATATAGATCTTGCCTCTCCAGTGGCGCATATATGGTTTTTTAAAGGGCTGCCAAGCAGGATTGGAAATATGCTTGACCTCTCAATCCGTGAATTGGAAAAGGTTATTTATTTTGAGAATTATATAGTAGTCAGCTCCGGAGGCACCCCTCTAAAGGAAAAGAAACTCCTCCCTGAAGATAAATATAAGGAGATGAGAGATCTCTATGGAGATAAGTTCAAGGCAATGATGGGTGCAGAGGCGATTTATGAACTCTTAAAAAAGATTGATCTTGAGCAGCTTTCAAAGGATTTAAAAGAAGAGATGAAATCCACCTCATCTGTTCAGACAAGGAGGAAGATTGTAAAGAGGCTGAAGATAGTTGAGGCATTCAAAAAATCAGGCAACAGGCCTGAGTGGATGGTTTTAAAAGTAATACCTGTAATCCCGCCTGAATTAAGGCCATTGGTTCCATTAGACGGGGGCAGGTTTGCAACATCAGACCTGAATGACCTGTATAGACGCGTTATAAATAGAAATAACAGGCTGAAGAGGTTAATAGAGCTCAGGGCACCAGAGATAATCATAAGAAATGAGAAGAGGATGCTGCAGGAGGCTGTTGCAGCCCTTTTTGATAATGGAAGAAGGGGAAGGACATTGAGGGGGACAAATAAGAGACCTTTAAAATCCCTTAGCGATATGCTTAAAGGCAAGCAGGGCCGTTTCAGACAGAATCTGCTTGGAAAGAGGGTGGATTACTCCGGAAGGACAGTTATTGTTGTAGGCCCTGAACTCAAGTTCCATCAGTGCGGTCTTCCAAAGAAGATGGCGCTTGAGCTTTTTAAGCCGTTTATTTTCCACATGCTTGAACAGAAGGGTTATGCAACAACTATTAAGAGTGCCAAAAAGCTGGTGGAGAAGGAATCTCCTGAGGTGTGGGAGGTGTTAGATGAAGTGATAAAAGACCATCCTATACTTTTAAACAGGGCACCTACACTTCACAGGCTTGGTATTCAGGCATTTGAACCAATCCTCATAGAGGGCAAGGCTATTCAGCTTCATCCGCTTGTCTGTACTGCCTTTAACGCAGATTTTGACGGAGACCAGATGGCTGTTCATGTCCCCCTTTCA
>JACRGN010000327.1 GCA_016234205.1 Nitrospinota bacterium
AGATTTACGCAGATAAACCTTGAATATTTTTATTCAAATAAGAAAGATAATTTTCTTTTTATAATCAAGTAGTTTCTGCGATTATCTGCGTCCAATTGCATTTTTTGGGTTCAAAGAATTGAGCAAAAAATTCACGTGGTGGCAAAAACAAGAATTGCCATAGAGAAAAGCTGTTCAATAATAAAGGTAGTTTTCGGGTCATTCCTGCGAAAGCAGGAATCCAGAAGTATTTGAAAAACCACTGGATTCCGTGTCAAGCACGGAATGACAGACTCATAGAAAAAAATGGAGGTGAGTGAAGATGATTGATGAGATGACCACAGTATTAGAACCAAGTCCTTTACCAGACTTTGTAGAAACAAAGTATATCAAGGATGTTACTAATAGGTCCCTTTCCTATATTAAGGCAGGTTTCCCAGTTCACTTTAGGGGAGTCTCAGGTACTGGTAAGACAACTTTAGCAATGCATATGGCAAGTAAAATAGGAAGACCGGTAGTAATGATTCATGGAGATGAAGAATTTACTACTTCTGATTTGGTGGGCGGCGAGTATGGCTATCGAATTAGAAAGGTTGTGGACAGATTTATCTCCAGGGTATTAAAGACCGAAGAAGATATGGTAAGACGTTGGGTAGATAACCGCCTAACCGTTGCCTGTAAATATGGATTTACCTTAATATATGATGAATTTACCCGCTCAAGGCCAGAAGCAAATAACATACTTCTTTCTATTCTCCAAGAAAAAATGATGGATTTGCCCGTGGGCAGAGGTGGTGAAGAACCGTATTTAAGGGTTGATCCAGATTTTACCGCCATTTTTACATCTAACCCTGAGGAATATGCCGGGGTACACAGGAGCCAGGATGCCCTAAGGGACAGGATGATCACTATGGACTTAGACCATTTTGATTATGATACGGAACTGGCTATCATCCAGGCAAAGTCCAAACTCTCAAAACCCCATGCAGAGATAGTCGTTAACATTGTTCGGGGTTTAAGAGAGTCGGGAAAATGCGAATTTGCTCCTACCATTCGCGGCTGCATTATGATTGCCAAGACCCTTAAGGTCCAGGGCATTACCCCTATAAGAAGCGCCAATGGGGTTTTTATGCAGATGTGCCAGGATATATTGGCATCTGAGACAAGCAGGGTCGGTTCAAAGACAAACCAGGCCAAGGTAAAAGAAGTAGTTAAAGACCTTGTGGAGAAAGAACTTGGCAGGACCAAGAACACCAAGAGCGCAGATGAGATTAGGGAGAAATCCGAGGAAGAAACCGCTGTAGTTTAGACGTTAAGGAATAACAAAGCAAAATTGGAGGTGAATGAAATGACACTGATGCGGGCATTTTCTAAGGTAGATAAAGAAGGAAAGATTAAGCTTCCCGGCAATATTCAGCGGGTAGTAGACTTAAAAGCCGGCCAATTGGTTGAGCTAAAGATTATGGGAGCAAGTAAAAAGAAAAGCATCCTAATTACTTCAAGGGAAAGCACAAGATAAATCCCGTTAGAAAACTCACACGGGGTATTAGACCCCGTGTTCGTAAAATTTGGAATAGCCCTGTGGCAAGCCCCGTTAGATATTTACTATTGAATGGAAATAATCCCATTGAATACTTATTATCTAACGGGGCAAGCCAGAGGGTATTTTCTAACGGGATAAAGATTGATTTTTAAAATTCTAAATCGGCAGGTGAGAAAATGGTCAGAGGAGTTACGGAGTTAAGTGGTTTAAGAGAGATAAGGACTTTACATAGTGCCAAAAAGAGATCAATCCCCAGAGTGCAAAGCTCTACCTATCTTGATTTATATATGTTAAAAAAAGAAAAGGATAGGTTAGAAAAAGAAATTTATGTTTTAGATAAAAGGAAAAAGAGTATGCAAAAAAGGCTTGATGAGATTGATGAAGAAATGAAAAAACTAGAAGAAGCAGAACATAGAAGAAGCCAGGCAAGACCCGAGGGATTTAAGAAGCCTTCAGGAAAAGACTGGAAGACTATGTCTCTAAAGTATTAAAAGGGACTTAATTGAAAAATAGGGGAATGGATAAAGGGAGGGGGAGAGAAAAAGAAGGTAATCTACCTTGTTTGATATGTAGAGGAATAGGGGTTATCTATAAGAAAAAATAATTTTTCAGGGGAGGTTAACAAATGGCAAAAGAGAAGAAGAAAGAAGAAAAGGGTTTAGACATTGACTTTGGGATAGAAAATTTAAGCCTTGGTGGCTTATTTAAAGGCATTGAGAAATTAATTGACCTCGCAGCAGATTTAAAGGAAGCAGGCGGCGAAATCAAAAAAGAAGGCGAGATAGACTTAAGCCATCTTAAAGAGGGTATGAAAGGGGTGTTTGGTTTTTCTATCAAGACAGCAGTTGGGGGCAAGCCCATAGTTGAGTCATTTGGTAATATCAAGAGAACCCCTAAGGGACCAACCGTAGATGAAGAAAGAGAACCTATTGTAGATGTCTTTGACGAAAAGGAGAAAGTTGTAATTATAGCAGAGATGCCAGGGATTGATGAGGAGTCCATATCCTTAGATTTAAAAGGGGATATATTAGAAATAAAGGCAGTAAGTAAAGATAGAAGGTACCACAAAGAGGTTTTACTTCCGGTAAAGGTTAAACCTGAAACCCTTACCCGTTCCTATAAAAACGGAATATTAGAAGTAAGGATACACAAGTAGTAAGACGACCCCGCACTTACGTGTGGGGAATATAGATACCACACTCGTAAGAGTGTGGAGGAACAATGGATGGCATTAACCGGATTAAGAGAAGATACATTAAAATTGATTCTATTCGGCGGGAAAGGTGGTGTAGGAAAGACGACCTGTGCCTCAAGCACAGGTCTTTATTTGGCTAAAGATTTCAAAACATTATTGGTCTCAACAGACCCGGCGCATTCAGTCGCTGATAGTTTAGGGCTGAAAATAGGTGATGAGATAAAAGAAGTAAAAGGGATAAAGAATTTAAGCGCCCTTGAAATAAGTGCGGAGAAGACATTATCAATGTTCAAAATAGAATATGATGTTGAGATAAGGAGACTCTTTGATACAAGCACTTATTTAGACAAGGAGGATATAGATTCCATACTTGCTCTGCCTATACCAGGGATAGATGAAGTAATGGGATTTAAGACGATTGTGGATTTAATTGAGGAGGGGGGATTTGACAAATATATAGTAGATACAGCCCCTACCGGTCATGCCTTACGGCTTTTAACCTTGCCTGAACTATTGGATGACTGGATTAAGGTTATGGCAAAGATGAGGTGGAAGTATAGGTATATGGTTGAGAGATTTGCCGGGAAATACAAGCCTGATGAAGCCGATGATTTTTTATTAAGCATGAAAAAGACGGTAAAGAGAATAGGGAACATTCTCAAGGACCAACAGAGATGTGAATTCGTTGTTATTACTATCCCGGAAAGTATGGCGATTTTAGAGACAGAGAGATTAATAAATAATCTAAGTAAATATGGCATAAATGTAAGGCAGTTAGTGATAAATAATGTTTTAGAATCAACTGGCTGCGGTTTTTGTAGAGAGAGAAAAAAGGAACAGGAAAAATATATTAATCAGATAGGGGGGAGATTCAGTAACTTAAAGATAACAATTACTCCATTGCAATCTAAAGAAGTTAAAGGCATAGACGCCTTGGAGAATTTTAAGGAGTTTCTATTCAGGTAATGATGGTGAATAATACTCTAACTCTAAAAGTAAAAGAAGCCTTACCTAAGGATGTGGGCAGGGCAATTGCCAGGATTGACCCGGAGGATATGAAGCTCATTGGATTGGAGGTAGGGGATATTATAGAGATTGAAGGTAAAAGGAAAACCCCTGCTAAGGCAATGCCTTGCTATGCCGAAAACAGAGGGAAAAAGATTATTCAGATTGATGGGATATCCAGAGAGAATGCACAGGTTGGATTAGATGAGAAGGTAGAGATTCGCAAGGTTGAATATAAACCTGCCGGTAAAATTACTCTTGCACCATTAACTATATCAACTTTGCTACAAAAAGATAAAGATACTAAGTATATCGGCTCCCTTATTGAAGGACTTCCTGTAACCAGTGACGACAGAATCAGGGCTACACTTTTTGGCTCAAGGTCCTGCGATTTTAAGGTGGTGGACACTATCCCTGATGGCGTAGTTTTGATAAGTCCAACTACATTGATAAGGATGGAAACAAAAAGTGTGGGAGAAGGTAAGCCAGCCAAAGTTTCATATGAAGATATCGGTGGGCTTGACCCACAAATTCAAAGAATCAGAGAAATGATTGAACTTCCTTTGCGTTATCCCCAAGTATTTGAGCGATTAGGAATCGGTGCGCCGAAAGGAGTTTTTCTCTACGGACCTCCGGGCACAGGGAAGACTTTAATCGCACGCGCCGTAGCTAATGAGACGGATGCATATTTTACTCATATATCAGGCCCTGAAATAATGGGTAAGTTCTACGGCGAAAGCGAAGCTCGCCTGAGAAGCATCTTCGAAGATGCGCAAGCCCACGCCCCTGCCATAATTTTTATTGATGAGATAGATGCAATCGCCCCTAAGAGAGAAGATATGGGCGGCGAGAAGCAGGTTGAGCGGAGGGTTGTGGCTCAGCTCTTAGCACTGATGGATGGATTAGAATCAAGGGGTGAGGTTATAGTTATAGCTGCAACCAACATCCCTAATGTTATAGAGCCGGCATTGAGGCGGCCGGGCCGTTTTGACAGAGAAATATCTATACCCATACCCGACAGAAATAGCAGACTCGAGATACTCTATATCCATACAAGGGGGATGCCTTTAGCAGGAGATGCTCGCCCCCACACCAATTCTCCCGCTATTTCAGCTAATAACCGAATTGGTGTGGGGGTAAATCTTGAAAAATTAGCCGATATTACCCATGGATTTGTTGGAGCAGACTTAGAGGCATTAGCCAGAGAAGCAGCGATGTCGGCTTTAAGAAAAATCCTACCTGAGATAGATTTTGAGCTGGCAGATATTCCTTATGAAACACTCATGGAGCTTCAAGTGACTATGGATAATTTCTTAGAGGCCATGAAGGAGGTTGAACCATCGGCAATTAGAGAATTTTTTGTGGAGGTGCCCGATGTCAAATGGGAGGATGTGGGTGGTCTTGAGAATATTAAAGAGGAACTAAAGGAAGCAGTAGAATGGCCCCTTAAATATTCCGATGTTTTCAAAAAAGCTAATACAAATCCGCCTAAAGGGATACTTCTTTATGGAGTTCCCGGCACGGGAAAGACGCTCCTTGGAAAGGCAATTGCTACCGAAAGCGGGGTTAACTTCATCTCAGTAAAAGGCCCTTCTCTGATATCCAAGTATGTGGGAGAAAGCGAAAAGGCTATCCGCGAGGTTTTTAAGACAGCGAAACAGGCCTCTCCTACGATTCTTTTCTTTGATGAGATAGATAGTATTGTGCCCAGGCGCGGTTCGAGTTCTACAGATGCCCATGTAACAGAACGCCTGATAAGCCAATTCCTGACGGAGATGGATGGAATTGAGGAATTAAAGGGGGTTGTAGTTCTGGCAGCTACCAACAGGCTCGATTTGGTTGACCCTGCCATATTGCGCAGCGGCAGGTTCGATAAATTATATGAGCTTCCGAAACCCGACGAGAAGACGAGAGAGGAGATATTTAAAATACATACCAAAAATAAACCACTTCCAAAAGACGTAGATTTAGAAGAATAAGATAAAGACACCAAACATAAAGTTGCCTCACAA
>JACRGN010000328.1 GCA_016234205.1 Nitrospinota bacterium
AGCACCTTTTTTGCGAGGAGTCTTGACAACGGCTCTGCACCTTCCTTTAGCTTCAAGGATGCCGTTTCGGTTTCAGCCTGAATCTGTTTCTTTGCATCATCAACCATCTCTTTGAACTTATCCTTTGCATCCGATATTATCCTGTTATGCTCAGTGACAGCCTCAGCCTTTGCCTTGTTGATTATATCTATAGATTCCTTCTTTGCATTGGCAATGCTGGTGTTGTATTCCTCAACAAGCCTATCAGCCTTCTTATTAAGACTCTCACTATCTTCCTTTAGAGAACGGATAAGGTCATTTCTTTTATTGAGATTCTTGAGTATTGGTTTAAATAGAAAGAGATGGAGTATCAGTATCAATACAAGAAAATTTGTCAACTGCAGAAAAAAACTTGAATTAAATTCTATCATTCAGTCAGGCTCCCTATCTGTTGAGGCATAAAATATTAAGAAATTATCACATCATTCATTCATTTGTCAAATAGATTTTATTGATTTTATTGTCAGAATTTATTGTCAAGACTCTCTCAAATGGATAAGAACAAAGACCTGATTTTAGACAGGATATACAGGATAAAACAGGATTACTTTTTAACTTATTTTTAATCCCGTTAATCCTGTCAAGTTTTTATAATTTCCTATATATGAACAAAATGGATAAAAGCAATTGCTCTTGGCTTGGCTCAGTGATAAACTGGCTATTAAATATGCGAATACTCAAAAAGTTCTAATGCCTGACTATAAAGGCTCTTTAACTCCCTCTTTCTTAAAGTGGGAAGTTGTATTTCCCTTTATTTCAAAAGTGGAATGGAGGGGCAGATTTTAAGACGATATGAGCGATAAATTAAAGCCTCAATTTTCGGATATTATCCTGTATACCTCGCCGGAAGGGGATGTTCATGTTGAGGTATTTTTCGGAGACGAAACCTTCTGGCTTACAATTAATAAAATGGCCGATCTGTTTGGCACTTCCAAACAGAATATCAGTTACCATCTCCAAAACATATATAAGGAGAAAGAATTGCACACTGAAGCAACTGTCAAAGAATTTTTGACAGTTCAAGATGAGGGACTATGTGAGCAATCTGGATATATTTCTGCGGTTTAATGAATATCAGATATTGAAAAATGCCGGCAAGGTAAGCAATTCTGTGGCCAAACAACTGGCGGAAGATGAATATGAAAAATTCAGGGTGGTTCAGGACAGGAAGTTTGAGAGTGATTTTGATAGGGAAGTGAAGAAGGTGATGGGGAGGAAAAAGTGAGGGTGAAAGACAAAAAGTAATGAAAGGAAGCTCTATACTGCTGATGATATTGATGTTCACTATTGACATCAGACCTCATGTATCGCAAAATGATGTATGCATGGGTAGTTTTTAGGATGGTGTAATTATGAAAGAAAAAACATCGCAACAGATATTTGAGCACGGTGCAATTTGGCTTCGAGCCGACTTTCATTTGCACACGAAAGAGGATAAAGAATTTCAATATTCCGGCGCTGAGAATGAGTTTATCAATCAATACATTGATAAGCTGAAAGAGGAAAACATTTCGCTTGCTGTTATCACAAACCACAATAAATTTGCCTACTCGGAATATAAGGCGATTTCAAAGACAGCACGAAGGGAAGAAATTTATGCTTTGCCGGGTGTTGAGCTTTCAGTAAATGATGGTTCCAATGGTATTCATACGCTTGTAGTTTTTGACCCTGAACAGTGGCTTGCAAACGGAAATGACCTGATAAGTCAATTTCTCACTTCAACTTTTTCGGGCAAGATCAATTATGAAAATGCGAACGGAAGATCAAACCATAGCCTGATTCAGACAATTGATTTATTGAATAGCTTTCAGAAGAACTATTTTATGATAATGGCTCATATTGAGCAGCGCAGTGGTTTTCTCGAGGAATTAGACGGCGGCAGGATTAGCGAATTTGCAAAGAATCCCTTATTCAGAAAAGTCGTATTGGGTTTTCAAAAACTCAGCACACGCGATAAATTGACAAACCTGAATATATGGTTCAATAACCAGCTCCCTGCATTTGTAGAGGGTTCAGATGCCAAGTCAATTGATGGAATAGGAAAAGGTGAAAAGATATTTATAAAAATCGGCGACTATAATTTTGATGCTGTGAAGTATGCGTTAATGGATTATAAGTACAGGGTAAACAAAGAGATTCCACCACTGAGTCAGGCATATATAAAATCCATCTCATTTACCTCCAGTAAACAGGACATTAAACAGGTTTGTCTAAACCCTGCAATGAACAACCTAATCGGCATTCGCGGAAGCGGCAAATCTTCTATTCTGGAAACACTTCGATATGCTTTGGATATTGACCTGGATGATACTAGTGATGATGGTGATGCAAAATACAAGAATGGCTGCGTGGCAAATTTTCTTGGCAGTGGGGGCAAAACAAGGTTGGAGATTGTTGACCACCAAGGAAGTCTGATTGTGGCTGAGAAAATTTTAGGTGACAGAACTAATATTTATGTAGATGGTAATCTCAGTCCCAGCTTGAAAATCTCAGGTCTCCTAAAAAAACCGCTGTACTTCGGTCAGAAAGACCTCTCCAATATTAAAGGTTCCAACAGCATTGAAAGCTTGATTAACCAATTGATTGGAGAGAAAGTCAAGAATCACCGACAGAAGATTGAAGAAAAAAATGCAGAGGTGCTCAATTTCCTGAGTGATATTGCCCGGCAGAGTAAATCACTCGCTCAGAAGCCTGATATAGAAGCAAAAAATGCCGAGTTGGAACATAAATTGAAAGTGTTTAAAGATAATGAAATTGACAAGAAACTGAACAGGCAAATAGAATTTGATAAGGATGCCAATCGCTTCAGGAACCTGAAGGAATTTGAGCAGGATGTAATCACTCAGCTGGAAGACTTTATTTCCAATTACCGCGACACCTTCAAATCATATCTGGGGTATCAGTCAAAAGAAAATGCTGACCTTATCGAAAAAGCATACCAGTCATTTGAAAACTTTACAAAACTGTTCAATCAATTGCCGTTGCTGATTTCTCAAATGAAGGACGAGAGTTCAAATTTAACATCAATTGAAAAGCAATTCCTCGGCAAGTATGAAGATTTGAAGGAAGAATTTTCAAAGATCAAGAGAGAAATAAATCTTCCCAACATTCAGGCAGATGATTATGTCAAATTCAATAAAGAGTTGGAGAACACCAATTTCAAATTAAAGGAACTGGAAAAGATAAAAGACAAAGCCCTTCAGCTTCAAAAGCAGTTGATTGTTTCTCTTACTCAATTACAGAAACTTTGGAATGATGAATATAATCTCGTGAGTGAAGAAATAGAAAAAATCAATGCCGATCAGTCCTCCATAAAAATTGTGATGGAATTCAAGGGGGACAAGGAAAAATTTAAAGAGTTCCTGAAGGATAGCGTTAGAGGAGCTAATATCAGAGAGGCAAACATTCAGTCATTGGTTGGAAGTTACTCCGACTTGATTGAGATTTACCGCGACTTAAATGAATCCGCCACATCCACCAAAGTCAGTGATATACTTTCCGGAGGTATCCAATTCAATTCGTTTAAAACCCGTTTTGATGAAAATCTTGGAACATTTTTAACTTATCGTGTTCCTGATTACTTTGAAATATTTTACAAAGAAAAACCATTAATAGAACATTCACTCGGTCAGCGGGCTTCAGCACTGATTATTTTCATTCTCTCATTGAAAGAGAATGACATTATCATCATAGACCAGCCAGAAGATGATCTGGACAACCAGACAATTTATGATGATGTTATCCGGGTGCTTCGTGATCTGAAAACAAAAACTCAATTTATTTTTGCAACACACAATCCTAACATACCTGTGCTTGGCGACTGCGAACAGATAATTAGTTGCCGTTATGAAAATAAAAAAATCTCTGCATTTGTCGGAAGTATTGATGATATCAGCATTCGCAAGCACATTGTAACCATTATGGAAGGCGGAGATGAAGCATTTGAAAAACGGAAAATGATTTACGAATTATGGAAGCAATAGAACTCTTAGACATAATCGCAAAAGGCGAAAGCAGTGCTGTTCAATTCAAAGAACGGGTGAACGATGCGTACAGCATTGCAACTGAAATGGTTGCTTTTTCCAACTCGCAGGGGGGGGTAATAATCGTTGGCGTCAATGATAAAACAGGAGCATTAAACGGTTTGTCCTTTGATGAGATACAAGCGACCAATCGGTTATTGGTAAATGCAGCGTCTGACAATGTTAAAAGTCCGATAACAATTGTTACGGAACAGGTCTCGATAAATGAGCAGATATTGATTGTTGTCCGTATAAAAGAAGGCAGTGATAAACCTTACCGAGATAACAAAGGAGTTGTTTGGGTTAAAAACGGTTCAGATAAAAGGAAAGTGGTATCCAACGATGAGCTGTTACGGATGCTTCAAAGTAGCGGTAACCTTGCAGCAGATGAAGAACCTGTTGTAAATAGCACTTACAATGACATTGATATTGACTTCTTCAAAGATTTTCTCAACAAGAAAACTGGAAAAAGTTTTGACGCATTAGATCAATCACTTCCTCAGATTCTAAATAATATGGGTTTTGCAAAAGATGACAAACTTACTCTTGCCGGCTTATTATTATTCGGTAAAAAACCTCAGGCATTCAAACCTGTCTTTTCTGTGCAGTGTATTGCATTTGTAGGCAACGATATTGCTGGTACAGAGTTTAGAGATAGCGAGCCGCCGTTTGAAGGCAATCTGACAGATCTTTACGAAAAAACGATGAGTTTCATTATTAGAAATATTCGCAAGGTCCAGGTTGGAGAATCATTCAATATTTTAGGTGAATTGGAAATTCCTAAGGAAGCATTGGAAGAATTAGTTGTAAACTCAATAATTCATCGTGATTATTTCATTAAGTCAGCAATCAAAGTTTTTATCTTTGACAACCGTATTGAAATAATCAGTCCGGGTAAACTCCCCAACACGTTAACAGTTGAAAAAATAAAGTCAGGAACATCTATTGCTCGCAACCCAATTCTTTTTTCCAATGCAAGATATTTACTACCCTACATTGGTGTTGGAAGTGGTATCCCCAGAGCATTGGCTTCGTATCCGAAAATTGATTTTGTGGATGATACTGACAAAGAATTATTCATGGCAATAATTCACAGAGCATTACCTGCTTAAATGAAACTCCACTTTGACAACAATCAGGAATACCAGATAGAGGTCATAAGAGCGGTTACTGATCAGCCTATAGCGGGGATAGTATGATTTTGACAGACAAATATTGCGGCGATGCTGAAATGAATTCACTTCTGAAAAAATATGAAGTGGAATTTACACTTCATCAAATGTACGGACTTCTCTATGGTGCTATTTCTGCACCCGGAATTGTTCAGCCTTCGCAGGTTATATCTATTATTTTTAACGGGAAAGAGCCAAAGTTTGGATTAATGGAGGAGGCAAAGAGCTTTTTCGGGAATGTCATGGCTCTCTGGAATGTCGTGGTGGAATCCACATCCGGTGGTTCTCATATTGCATGGACGGAAACTGTCTTTCAACACAGCAATTCCGGGCTTAAGGAATATATCCATGCAATTACCTCATTAAATAAGCAATTTATTAAGGGGCTTGACCTTGGCGCAACTCAGGAAGAAGATTTTTCAGGAGAGATAAGAGATGCTTTTGAGTCTCTTACAAAGACGGATTTATTGCTTAAGGAATACCTGAAATTCCTGAAAAAGGATAAAAGCTCAAACACAAAGGAGATTGCCAAATCATTCGAGCTTGTAGAAAAATTAGAAGACATCATAATTGACTGTATTGGCAGGATTGCCGTTGGGCTTAAAGATTCACGGATAAGAAAGGCAAGGGAAACAGCAAAGTTTGTTGAATCTACACATCAGGCAAGGAGCGGCAAGGTTGAAAGGAATGCCCCATGTCCATGTGGAAGCGGAAAGAAGTTTAAGAAATGCTGCGGCTTACTGCACTGATTCGGGGAGGGCAAGTCTAAAGGGTTGCCCTAAATTGAAATTCCTGAGCATCAAGTTATGACTTTATGAATCAGGGGTGGTTTTATGGGCTGGTTGACACCAATAATATATGAACTTGTTATAATAGATTCCGCTTCAGACCTCCCCTCACTCCCCTCCTTTATAAGGAGGGGAAGGGGGAGGTTAGTGTGAATGGTAACCAGAGACTCACCTTTTTCCACATAATCGCCTATCTTTTTTCTTAAAATGAGCCCTGCAGAATAATCAATAGGTGAGTCTGCCTTTAATCTTCCTGCACCAAGGATAGAGGCAGAGATTCCAATCTTGTCTGTTTCTATTTTCTGGACATAGCCTGATTTACTGCTCGTTATATCCTTTATGATTTTTGCCTTTGGGAAGAGATTGTAGTCTTCAGTAACTTCGGGATTTCCATTCTGACATTTAATCAATTCTCTGAATTTTTTAAGCCCCTCACCACTCTTTAATTTCTCCTGTAAAATCTTAATGCCGTCTTCTATATCTTCTGTTATACCTCCTATCTTAAGCATCCATGCACCTATCTTTAATGTGAGATTCTTTATGTCATCACTCCCTTTACCCTTTAACATTTCAATTACTTCTATTACCTCTAAACTATTGCCTACTGCATACCCTAATGGCTGGTTCATATCTGTTATAAGGGCAACAACATTCTTCCCGAACTTTTTACCGATTTGGACAATGCCTTCTGACAGCTCAAGTGCATCTTCAAATTCCTTCATAAATGCCCCGTTGCCGGTCTTCACATCCATAACAAGCCCGTCTATACCCTCCGCAAGTTTTTTGCTCATTATACTGCTGACAATAAGGGGGATAGACTCCACTGTGGCTGTTACATCCCTCAAGGCATAGAGTTTTTTATCGGAAGGGGCAATCTCTGATGTCTGGACTATTATGCTTAAATTTATCTTTTTTACAGTTTCCTTAAATTCCCTTAAACTTAGGTTTGTCCTGAAATTTGGGATGGATTCAAGCTTATCTACTGTCCCTCCGGTATGACCCAAGCCTCTACCTGCAATCATGGGCATTGGAATACCTGCTGATGCAACAAGTGGTGCGATAGTCAGTGAGAGCTTGTCTCCAACACCTCCGGTGCTATGTTTATCAACCTTTATGCCGGGAATATCAGAGAGGTCTAAGACCTCACCTGAATTCATCATTGAATATGTGAGGTGGTAGGTCTCATCCTCTGTCATTCCGCTAAAATATATTGCCATTAAGAGGGCTGTTGCCTGATAGTCAGGGATTTCACCCCTTGTTAATCCTCTGATAAAAATATCTATCTCCTGAGGAGAGAGTATTTCCCCATCCCTCTTTTTCTTTATAATGTCAAAAGTCCGCATAATATTTATTTAACGCAAAATTGCAAAGAAGAAATAAAAGATGCAAAAGTATTACAGAGAAAAATAACTCAAATCTTAAATTTTCAATAGTCAATAGTCAATAAATTTTTTTGTATTGAATCCTACAGATAGAGCTATAATTTATTTAACATTTTGACTTCAATTTGAACAAAGCATTAAATATTGACAAAGGTTAGAGATAGGACTATATTTAAGCGAAATTTAGGATATCCTTATGCCCAAAAGAGTATACAGTGTTGTATGGGGGTCGTGGAGATTTTACATCCCTATAGGTGTCAAGACCCTTATAGCCTTTCTTTTTGTCATATCCAGTCTGGCGGGAGGAATTTATTATTGGACAGCTGTTACACTGACTCAGCAGATAGAAAATGAGGCAGTGGAAAGTTTAAGCTCAAAACTAAAAGGCGGCTGGAGGCTTTACTATTCAAGGATGGACCAGATGAAATACGGTATGCTGCAGGGAGTGAGTGAAGAATATGTAGTATCTGCTATTGCAAAAAAGGAGAGCAGGGTTTTACAGAACCTTCTTAATGGTTACGCCATAAACAGACCGTATGTGGATTTATGGGCAGTGGTGGATGAGGAACGGAGGATTATAGCGAGAAGAAATAATAAGACAGGGGACATACTTGAGATAAGCGGGCTGATTGCAAAGGCAATTAAATCGGGTGAGGTAATCCAGTCAACTGAGAAAGTAGAAAAAGACATCCTTACTATGGAGGATGTAAACCTGTCTTCCAGAGTTGAGAGGACAGGAATCATGCAGGTTGTGGTCGTTCCTGCTTTACTGCACGGCACGGTAAAAGGGGCATTTGTAACAGGTATCCTTTTAAATAACTACGACTGGCTGCCAAATGCCATTTATGAGTACCTTTCAACAGAATCTGCTGTATTTGGGAGTATCCTGCAAGAATCAAAGATTATAGCCTCTACATCACTTCCAAAGAGTGTGTTTAGCCCTATGCTCAGAGTTCCAAAGATAATAGATAAGTCAATTGCAGAAGGCAAAGGATTCAATGGAAAAACTATATTAGAAGGTGCAGAGGTATATGTCGTTGCTGACCCTATATTCAATTCAGCAGGAGAGGTGATAGGAGGGATTGCGGTAGGGATACATTCCAGCGAGATAATCCGTGTTATCATGGCAATAAAGAGAGAGTTATTCATATATACAGGTATAGGAATTATTTTTAGCTTGCTTCTGGCAGCACTTGCATATCGGGACTCATCAAGGCCTATCAATATGTTGACCGCTGCAATGGAAGAGGTTAGTGCGGGAAACCTTGATGTAATTACAGAGATAAAGACAAAGGATGAATTTGAAAAGATAGGAGATGGGTTTAATAATATGATTGAGACCATTCAGATAAGGGAGGAGAGGATTGAGAGATTCAATGAGCTTTCAAAACTCCTTATTACATCCCTTGACCCTGAGATGCTGTTGAATAAGGCACTTGCAATGGTGGTTAACCTGACAGGCTCTCATATGGGTATTGTATATCTTCATGATAAGGAAAACGGGTTATTAAAACCAGTTGCCATCTATGGAGTGGGTGAAAGTGAGTTAAAGAGTATTAAAATCGGTGAAGGTCTGCCCGGCTTGTGTGCTGTAGAAAGAAGAACTGTTGTTCTAAAGAATATTCCTGATGACGGGCTTCTCCTTGAGGCAGGTTTTGCAAAGGTAAAACCCAAAGGTGTTGCATGGTTTGCAATGTGTTATAAAGATAAACTCCATGGTGTCGTTGCTATAGGCAGCCTCAAGCCGTATATTAATGATGAAGTAAAACATATAGAATATCTTGTAGCACAGATTGCCATTGCCCTTGATAACGCTATAATACATAAAGAGGTTGAGAGGATTTCCATTACAGACTCCTTAACCGAGCTTTATAACAGGAGATATTTTTTTGAGCGACTTGGCAGCGAGTTTTCAGAGGCAAAACGGTATGATTATCCGCTCTCCCTTATTATTATGGATATAGATAATTTTAAAAGCATAAACGATACGGCGGGACATCAGCAGGGAGATATAATATTAAAAGAGCTGGGCTTAATTTTAAATGGCAACACAAGAGAGCCTGACCTATGGGCGAGGTACGGCGGTGAAGAATTTATAGGTTATCTCCCTCACTGCGGTAAGGATGAAGGCTATAAAATGGCGGAGAAGATGAGAAAACTTGTTGAGGATTATCATTTTACAGGGATGAATGAAAGGAAGGTTACAATCAGTGCGGGTATGGCATATTATCCTAATTCAGACATAGAAAATATAGATGACATGATAAGGATTGCAGATAAATTTCTCTACGAAGCAAAGAGGGGTGGGAAAAATAAGGTGGCGATTGCGAAAGGCAGCGGATGAATTATCAGGGATGGCAGATGAATTAAGCAGGATAGTGAATCAGTTCAA
>JACRGN010000325.1 GCA_016234205.1 Nitrospinota bacterium
ATGGGGAATGTAGGGTCAACTGCCCTCGGCGGGATGCTCGGAACTCTGGCAGTTATAACAAAGCATGAACTTATATTGCTTGTGATAGGCGGGATATTTGTTGTAGAGGCTGTCTCTGTTATTATTCAGGTTGCCTCATTTAAACTCAGGGGGAAGAGGATATTTAAGATGGCTCCGCTCCATCATCATTTTGAGGAGTCGGGGTGGGAGGAGCCGAAGGTAATTGTTAGATTCTGGATTGTAGCAATTATACTGGCGTTACTTTCATTGAGCACACTAAAATTAAGATGAAACAAATAAAGGGGTCAAGGGGTCAAGGGGTCAAGGGGTCAGGGGTTTGTTTTCACTCAAACCCTCAAACCCTCGAATCCTTGAACCCTCTTTTTAAAGGTAAAAATGCCCTTGTAGTCGGGCTTGCGAGGTCGGGTGTGTCTGCCGCTAATCTCCTTTACAAATTGGGTGCAAATGTGACAGTTACAGATGAAAAAGGGGAAGAGGCATTATCAGATAATGTAAAGAAACTTAAAAAGGGTATCTCACTCAAACTTGGCGGTCATGACAGTGTGAATATAAATGGAATTGATTTAACTGTTATAAGCCCGGGTGTGCTGTGGGATTCCCCATTTTTAAATAAAATTAGAGAGAAGGGGATAAGAATAATGAGTGAGGTGGAGTTAGCATTTCAGCATATCAATGCCCCGCTTATAGTAATAACAGGGACAAATGGAAAGACAACTACAACGACTCTGACAGGCGAAATACTTAAAAAGGGCGGCAAAAAGGTGTTTGTGGGGGGGAATATCGGCAATCCCTTATGTGAAGAGGTTTTGAATGGAGGAAAGAGTGAAATGGTTTTATCGGAGATAAGCACATTTCAGACGGAAGGGATTGAGACCTTTAAGCCTTATATAAGTGCAATATTGAATATTACACCCGACCATCTTGATAGGCATGAGAGTATGGATGAATACATAGAATTAAAAAAGAGGGTATTTATCAATCAGGATGAAAATGATTATATGGTTTTAAATTTAGATGATGAGATTACTGCAGGATTCTCCACAGAGGGGAGAGGGAAAAAGATATTCTTCAGCAGGTTAAAAGAGGTGGAGAATGGAGCCTTTGTAAGAGGGGATAAGATAATTTTCAAGAATGAGGGCAGAGAAGAAACAGTATGCTCTCTAAAAGATTTAAAATTAATAGGCGTGCATAATATAGAAAACACACTTGCATCTGTGGCGGTGAGCGGGATATGCGGCATAAGTGCTAAAGTAATGAAGGATGTAATATCGAAATTTAAAGGGATAAAACACAGGATGGAACTGGTAAGGGAAATAAGAGGGGTCAGGTTTATAAATGATTCCAAAGGGACAAATGTAGGTGCCACAGTTAAGTCACTTCAGAGCTTTAAAGAGCCAATAATACTCATAGCAGGTGGTAAGGACAAGGGGAGTGATTATCTGCCTTTAAAGGGACTTATAGAGGAGAGGGTAAAATTTCTGATATTGATTGGAGATGCAAAAAAGAAGATAGCAAAGAGTCTTAATGGTTTTAAGAATAAGATTGAAGCCGACACTCTTGAAAATGCTGTAAAAGAAGGATTCAGCAGGGCTAAAAATGGAGATATAGTCCTCCTCTCTCCTGCATGTGCAAGTTTTGATATGTTCAGGGATTATGAGGACAGAGGGGAGCAGTTTAAGGAGATTGTGAATAAAATGACGATTGACGATTGACGATTGACGAATTGTGGAATAATTCCTTAATTTGTCATTTGTCATTGGTCATTTGTCAATAGTCCTATGCCAAAGCAGAGAACATTTGACCCAATAATTTTAGTAAGTACTATTGCCCTGATAACAATAGGCATTGTTATGGTTTACAGTTCCAGTGCTGTAATAGCCATGCAGAGGTATCACGACCCTCAGTTTTTCTTAAAGAGGCATCTCGTATGGCTTGGACTCGGCTTAATTTCTATGGTTGCTGTCATGAGGATAGATTACAGAAAGATTATCAAACTCACATATCCATTACTCGTATTTTCTATTATTTTACTGATAGTGCTCTTTATACCATATTTCAGCAAATCTGTAGGAGGGGCAAGGAGATGGCTGAGTTTTGGAGCCTTTTCATTTCAGCCTGCTGAGCTGGTAAAATTTTCCATCGTCCTGTTTTTAGCCTATTCACTGGTAAAGAGAAAGGATTACCTGCATGATTTTACCTATGGTTATCTTCCAAATCTGGTTGTGATAGGTGTATTTTTTATATTGATTATTGTCCAGCCTGACCTCGGCAGTGTTGTGGTTATGTCAATTGTGGCATTTATACTCATGGCTGTTGCAGGTGTCAGATTTTCATTCCTGTTTTCATCAGTATTGATGCTGCTCCCGTTTCTTTACATGGCTGTATTCAGGGTGGGCTACAGGAGGAAGAGGATTATGTCCTTTCTTGACCCGTGGAGTGACCCTCTGGATACAGGTTTTCAGACAATTCAGTCCCTCCTAGCATTCGGCAGGGGAGGATTTTTTGGTCTTGGACTTGGGGAGGGGAAACAGAAACTATTTTATCTCCCTGAGCCTCATACAGATTTTGTGTTTTCAGTTCTTGGAGAGGAACTCGGTTTCGTAGGGGTCTCAGCAGTGATATTTATTTTTCTGATATTGATATGGAGGAGCATCAGGGTCTCTTTAAGGTCGCCTGATTTATACGGAACATACCTCTCCCTTGGAATTGCCCTTACAATAGGGATTCAGGTTGTTATAAATATGGGGATGGTAGCAGGTCTTCTGCCGACAAAGGGATTGCCGTTGCCATTTATAAGTGTTGGAGGGTCATCACTGCTGATCTCCATGGTGAGTATCGGAGTATTGCTGAATATATCGGAGCATTCGGCATAATTAGTGTAAGTGTCAGTGGTTAGCGGTAGTTATAATTTTTTAACTGAAACCGACACTAATCACTAATACTAAATATTATGAAAGTTGTAATTGCAGGCGGAGGGACGGGCGGTCATCTATTCCCGGGTATAGCGATAGCACAAGAATTCAAAAGGCTTGCCCCTGAAAGCCTGCCCTCGAATGGTTCTATCGGGGGTAGTAATCGGGGGAGGGAGGGCTCTACAGAGGTGCTTTTTGTGGGAACGGAGAATGGAATTGAAAGCAGGATAGTTCCCAGAGAGGGGTTTGAGATTAGATATATATCGGCAGAAGGTTTAAAGGGGAGAGGGATTTTAAAAAAAGTGAAATCTGTCTGTAAGATACCCATTGGTATTATTCAGTCTATTAAAATTCTAAATAGCTTTAGGCCTGATATTGTCATAGGGGTTGGGGGTTATGCCTCAGGAGCGGTTGGTGCCGCATCTTTTTTGCTCGGCTACCCTCTTGTCATACAGGAACAAAACCTGTTTCCGGGAGTTACAAACAGGATACTCGGTAGATTTGCAAATTTAATATTTACATCCTTTGAAGAGACCGGAAAATTTTTTCCTGCCCCTTTGATTTTTAAAAAGGGGAATGGGAGAAGGGTCTGCCTGACAGGAAATCCTATAAGAAGGGGGATTGTTGAATGCGGAAGGCAAAATGCGGATATTGAATTACAATTCAGCGCTCCGAATTCCTCACCCTACACGGTTAAGTTTACTATATTAATCTTCGGCGGGAGTCAGGGGGCACATAGTATAAATAAGGCTATGGCGGATGGATTGGAATATCTTGCTAAATTTAAGGATTCTATTTTTATTATACACCAGGCAGGGATTACAGATTGTGAGTTTGTAAAGAAGTCTTATGAAAAAATAGGTTTTGAATCTGAGGTGGTTCCCTTTATTCACAATATGGCTGATTCATATAAGAAGGCAGACCTTATTATATGCCGTGCCGGGGCAACTACCATATCAGAGATTACAGCGTGCGGAAAGGCATCCATATTGATTCCATTTCCATTTGCTGCTAACAACCATCAGGAGATGAATGCTCATGTGTTGAAAGACAACGGGGCGGCAGAAATGATTATAGAAAAGGATTTAAGTGGTGAAGTGCTGGCAAATAAGATTTTATTTCTTATGCAGAGCAGGACAAGACTCTTAGAGATGGAAAGAGGGAGTAAAAAGATGGGTAAACCTGATGCTGCAAAGGAGATAGTGGAGCAATGCTATGAATTGCTGAAATCAAAAGAAACAGGATTCACGGTTCAGGATTCAGAATCAATAAACATAGGAAATTATAAAAAAATTAGCCACAGATTTTCACAGATTTTTAAAAATATTTTTTTTAGTGTTTTTCTGTGTAAATCTGTGTTCATCTGTGGTTAATAAATTTTTGCATATGTTCAGAAAAACAAGACACATACATTTTGTCGGTATAGGCGGGTCAGGGATGAGCGGTATAGCTGAGGTGCTTTTAAACCTTGGTTATAAAGTCAGCGGCTCAGACCTCTCACAATCGGAGCCTGTCAGACACCTCACCAATCTTGGTGCCAGTGTGTTTATAGGGCATAAGGCTTCTAATGTAAATGGGGCTGAAGTGGTAGTAGTCTCATCAGCAGTGGCTCCTGATAATGCAGAGGTGGTAGCTGCAAAGGAGAAACTGATACCTGTAATACCAAGGGCAGAGATGCTGGCGGAGTTGATGAGGCTGAAATATAGTGTTGCAGTGGCGGGTGCACATGGCAAGACCACCACTACATCTATGGTCTCCTCAGTCCTCTATGCCGGAGGACTTGACCCAACGGTAGTTATAGGGGGGAGGGTGAATAGCATTGGCAGTGGTGCAAAACTCGGACAGGGTGATTTTCTTGTGGCAGAGGCGGATGAGAGTGACGGCTCTTTTCTAAGACTTACACCGACAATTGCAGTAGTTACAACAATAGATGCAGAGCACCTTGACCATTATGGCGATATGGAAGAAATTAAAAAGGCATTCTTAAAATTTATAAATAAGATTCCATTTTATGG
>JACRGN010000326.1 GCA_016234205.1 Nitrospinota bacterium
CTTGAAGTAAAAAGGCTCAATAAAACCGACTGGGAAATAATCATCCAGAAACATGACAAAGGTTATATTATATAAGGAGCAAAAATAATGACATGTCCGGCTTCCGAAGTCGGAAAAATACTTGACACAGTAATTTTTCCTTAAATATGACATAGCCTCCGTATTTTTACCCAACCTTCGACAGATTCACAAGTTAACCCCATCCACCCAACCCATCACCACTGCCAAAAATGCTGGACATTTGGAAATGAACACCTCCTAAAAATACCCATGGGGTCTTGCTTTTTGTATATGTTTGTGCTATAATCTTATTGTTGATAGACAATAGGAAAGGAGGGAGACATGGCACAGAATAAGCGGGGTAATAGAGAGGAGTTGATAAAGGAAAGGCAGGGGCTTATTAAAGAGCTGCCAGGGTGGAAAGATATCTTACGTGGGAGTGTGCTTACATATTTTTTGCCCTGCGGTAAGAAGGGATGCAGGTGCAAGAGCGATAAAGACAGCTTGCACGGTCCTTATTATTACATCTCAGTTAGCGAGAAGGGGAAGACCAGGATGTATCTATTAGGAAGAAAACGCAAGGAAGCAGTGTATGCGGTTGCGAGATACAACGATATGATAAAAAAACTATACAGGATTTGTGGAATAAACTTAAGGCTGCTTTTAGCCAGGAAGGAGGAAGATGAGAGGAAAGAAAAAGATTAGATATAGAGCTCAGTATGAAGGAGATGAGCTAACACTGAGATTAGAAAGAGGGTTCTCTCTTAAGATTAATTTACGGGACGATCTGGAGGTAGGTATATTGGTGGCGAAGCTTAGGGATGCAGGATTAGGGACGAGCCGTGAGATAGGGAGGTTATTCAGGAGGAGCCCTTCCACAGTAATAAATAAAGGCCGGTGTATACGGATGGGGAGTAAGCATCTTATAGATCACCGGAAGCAGAAAAAGAGATACAAGATGGAAGAGATACGCTCAGAGATACTCCTTATGTGGGTAAAAAAACCTGCATGTAAAGACAGGGAGATGTTAGAAGAGTTACAGCCACGGTTATCATCTCTTGGTATGAGGTTAGGACTAAAGACGTTAAAGCAGTATTTAAGAGATATAGGAATAGCTGAAGCCCGTACTCAACTACGAGCAGAAGAAGTTTTGATTAATAGAGATATAGCTCGTCAGGGTGAGGTTGTTAGAACAGTAGAGGATAAGAGAGAAGAAAAAGAGATCACCCAAATAGAGTCTCGGTATGTAGGCCAGATGCTCTCAGTGCCACAGGTTTACCAGATGAATTTTCCAGAGATGATAAAGGGATTACCATCACCCGCGGAGGAGGATTGTGTTTATTCTATAGAAAGAGTAGCGCATCAGATATATTTTTTGTATGGGTGTGGAGGAAAAAGGCTTTATGATTTAGATAGCGTGGAGCACCATGAATTTGGAGCGCTGATAGGGATGGAAGATAATCTTCGCTCAAGCGGAATGAATAAAAGAGTAAGACGGATGGCTGACAAAGAGGCAATAGAGGAGTTTCAAAACAAGGCCTACAGAGGCAGAGTCGGCCTTATAAATAGAAAAGATACCGAGCTTTGTTACTGTGATACGCACGTTATAGAGGTATGGGTAAATAAATTAATAGCAATGGCCAGGCACGGAACAAAACAAAAACAGGTAAAGGCCATAAATGCGCACTATCTTATTGGTTCAGATACCGGGATACCCCTGGCCAAAGAATACACATCAGGCAACAGGAGATTACACTGCTCTATCCCTCATCTGGTAAAAAGAGCCGATGAAGGATTAAGACAACAAGGCCGAAAGCTCAGGGTCGTTTGTTTTGATAAAGGCGGTATCAGTTTGAAAACACTCAAAGCCTTAGCTCAACAAGGTAAGGGATTTTTATGCTGGGGCAAAAGGACTGAATATGTAAAGAGGCAAATTAAAAGAATCAGGGATTATAGATTTAGGTATCGCCGTAAGAAAGAGATACGGCAAGATGGCAAATTGATGAAAGCAGAAGAAAGACTTGCAGATACCTCGACTCATTTAAAAGGGTTAGGCAAGGTAAGGACAATAGTAGTCGGGTTGAGCGAAGCAGAAGGCGGAGAGAGACTTTGGATGTATACTAATCTGAGGCGGAGTCGTTATGATGCAATCCAGATACGAGAGATGATGAGATACAAGCAGCGCCAGGAGAATTTTTTTAAAATCAGGAAGACTAAAAGCGCCTTGGATTGTTTTAGTGGCGGGAGATGTAAGACAATGCCCATAATGCGGCCGAAGGGAAAGATATTACAGTCATTAAGAAAAAAGGTAAAACGGTTGAGTAAGAGGATAGAAAAGGATCAAGAGGGTTTAAGTGAAATAAAAGAATTAAGAGAACACAGGCTTTATAAAAAAGACACAGCTAAAAGAGAGGCTGATTATTTAAATCGCCGAATAAGACAAGATATTCAAGAAAAGGAAAAGACAGAAGAAAAGATTCTTTGGGCAGAAGGAGGCAAGAGGCCCAAGTTTATCAAGCCGCGTTATGAGTTAGAATTAGAGAAGCAAAAAATACTTAACGAGTTTCAAGATATTATGATGCTATCCAAGAGAGAAGGCCTCAAGGAATTTATAAGTTATTACAAAAAGGTTTTGGATAAAGAGAGGCTTTTTAAAGAAGATATAACTCAGAGGATGAAATATCTCGATAAGGCGGCAATAGAAAAGGAGTTATTTGGTCTTGGTGGAATAATAATCTGTGATAAAAGAGAAAAGAGGATGACCGTCATGATTCGGCCCCAGGGAAGAGAATATTTTAAGAAGGCCTTAGAGATATTTTTACATGAACAAAATAAGAAGAAGACTGTCTTGGATTACGGCAAGAAAGAAAAGTATCAACTTCATTTTTGCCTATCGCCACCCGCATGAAGTAATCCACCAGCAATTTAAATACTACCAGCATCTTTTTTAGAGGATACCCCTGCTTAAAAATCCGAAAAAAATTAAAAATTACCATAAAAAGCGCTGTTTTTTAGCCCTTGAGGCATTGGTGTTTATAGCAGAAGTGTTCAAATTCAAAAATCCACCCCTGAAAAAACAGGAAAAAAGACATTGACAGGAAAGCGGTTACATGGTATATTATTAGATAGTGATTTAAAAAGTATTTCAAATATATGTAAATATAAAAGGAGAAACTTATGTCTTTCAAACTATTAAAGAAAAGCGTTTCAGTTATCACTATTATTACATTTATTGTAGGGACAGGACAATGTCCTTTCACTACAAATAGAATATATTCCGCGCCTTAGTCCAAATCTATATTCAAGAATAAAAAGGTTGACTATCAGAAATTAAGCACACAGACTGAAAGC
>JACRGN010000045.1 GCA_016234205.1 Nitrospinota bacterium
AGTAGGTAGAGTCTGATTGCCGGTAGTAGTCTGTATATATTCTAATTTATACACTTCTTCTACCTTCGCAATCTCATCCTCTACAATAGCTTCAAGGTCTTCATCAAATATCTCCTTTTTAATGTCAGCAAGTTTTTTAAATCTCACAAATGCCTTATCCAACTCTGTTTTATTTAGCTTCATTCCCAAATCTTCAAGCCTCTTTGAAAAGGCATGGCGGCCTGAATGTTTTCCGAGGACTATCTTGCTCTTTGTAAGCCCTATGGATTCAGGTGTCATGATTTCATAAGTAGTCCTCTCTTTTAATACACCATCCTGATGGATCCCTGATTCGTGGGCGAATGCATTCTCCCCTACTATAGCCTTATTCGGCTGAACAGAAACACCGGTAATTGTGGAGAGGAGTCTGCTTGTCTTATAAATCTCCTTTGTCCTTATACCTGTAGCATGATGCAGAAAATCCCTTCTAACCTTAAGTGCCATCACAACCTCTTCAAGAGAGGCATTCCCAGCCCTCTCCCCGATGCCGTTTATTGTGCATTCTATCTGCCTCGCACCATTCTGAACTGCACTTATTGAGTTTGAAACTGCAAGCCCAAGGTCATTATGACAGTGAACGCTGATAATCGCCTTATCTATATTGGGAACATTCTCTTTAATAGTTTTTATCATCCTGCCGAATTCATCAGGGATTGCATAGCCGACAGTGTCGGGGATATTCACTGTTGTCGCACCTGAATCAATAACAGCCTCAAGAACAAGGCAGAGGTAATCTATATCACTCCTCACTGCATCCATTGCAGAGAACTCCACATCATCAGTATATTTCTTTGCATGTTTGACTCCCTTTACTGCATCATCAAGCACCTCTTCCCTCCCTTTTTTTAATTGATACTTCAGGTGTATATCCGATGTGGCAACAAATGTATGAATCCTATTCTTCTTTGCAAATTTTAATGCCTCCCATGCACGGTCAATGTCTTTGATAATAACCCTTGAAAGACCTGCGATGGTCGGACCCTTTACATTCCTTGCAATCTCCTTTACAGCCTCAAAGTCCCCCTCAGATGCAATCGGAAAACCTGCCTCAATGACATCCACATTGAGTCTTGCAAGCTGTTTCGCTATGATAATTTTTTCTTCAATATTCATACTGAAGCCCGGTGATTGCTCACCGTCTCTCAGCGTTGTATCAAATATTACTATTCTGTTACTCACAGACTACCTCCAATAGTTTTATCCTCTACATCCACTATCTCCTCCTGCTTCATCTTTTTATGAAACAACACTCTTTCTACAGGACCTGACAATGCATATATAACAGTTATTACAAAAATCATAAGTTCTGGTATGGTTGCAATAATGTAAATAAATAAGATTGCAAATACCAGAATATTAAAGGGCTTTTTCTTTCTTAAATCAAGCCTTTTAAAACTTCTGTACCTTATATTGCTCACCATCAGAAAGGCGAGTATATATACAGTCATTACCAGTATAAAAGGCTCTATCTTCTCCATAAACAAAAAGTCCTTTGTCATTATTACCGTAGATGCAATTACACCTGCTGCAGCCGGAATGGGAAGCCCTGTAAAGTCAAGGTTTCTCACATCTGATGTATCCTGAACATTATATCGGGCAAGCCTTAATGCACCACAAATAACAAATAAAAATGCCGCAAGCCAGCCGATTCTGCCAAATGGCTGTAAGACCCATGAATATACGAGAAGACCCGGTGCCAGACCAAAGGATATAAGGTCTGAGAGAGAATCGTATTCCAATCCAAAATCGCTGGAAGAATGGGTAAGCCTTGCAATCTTCCCATCAAGCCCGTCAAATATAATCGCAACAATAATCGCTATTGCAGCATGGTAAAACTGCTGATTGAATACTGAAATTATGGCATAGAACCCGCAGAAAAAATTTCCAGTGGTAAACAAATTCGGGATTATATAAACACCTTTTTTAAGTTTCATACCTTTAATCTCCCTATGATATTTATTCCCCCCTTTATCTTATCTCCCACCTTTACATTTAGTTCAGTATCAGGAGGCAGAAAAATATCCACCCTTGAGCCAAATCGTATCAAGCCGTATCTTAAACCTCTTTCTACCTTATCCCCTTCCTTCACCCAGCAAACTATCCTTCTTGCGATAAGCCCTGCAATCTGTTTAACCAAAATCTTTTTCCCGTTTTTTGATTCAATTAAAATTGAATTCTGCTCATTCAAAAGTGATACCTTATCATCAAAAGCAGCAAGGAATTTACCGTGATTATATACAACCTTTTTTATCACACCTTCGTAAGGGGCGCGGTTTACATGAACATTAAATATGGAGAGAAATATGCTTATACATACTGCATCCCCGCCATAAATTGCATCACTCTTTACATCCTGTATCTTTACAACCTTTCCATCAGCAGGCGATACAACTACCCCCTCACCCGCTGGAATCTCCCTCTCAGGGTCACGAAAAAAACTTATCACAAAGATAGTTAGTATGCTTAAGACTATAGATGTGACTGTCAGACAAAAATAAATAGCTATACCTGACAGAATGAATAGGGGGATAATAAATCTATATCCATCAGAGACTATTGGAATTCGCATGGTAAATTAGGACGCAGATTTTCGCAGATGACAGCATTGCTGTCATTCTGAGCAAAGCGAAGAATCCCAAAACCAAGATTCCTCACTTCGTTCGGAATGACATTTCTGCGTTTATCTGCGTCCAAAATAAGTTTTAGCTTGCCTTTTTCCCAATCCACCCCATCATCTTCCTCAACTTCTCTCCGACATCTTCAATCTTGTGCTCTGCACCTTTTTTAAGGAGGGCGTTATACACAGGGCGGTTAGCCTGAGTTTCCACTATCCATTCCCTTGCAAATTCCCCTGATTGGATTTCATGCAAAATCTTTTTCATCTCCCTGCGTGTCTCATCTGTTATTACCCTTGGGCCCCTTGTAATATCGCCATATTTTGCGGTCTCACTGATGGAATACCTCATATTACTGATGCCGCCCTCATAAATCAAATCCACAATAAGCTTCAATTCATGGAGGCACTCAAAATATGCAACCTCCGGCTGATAGCCTGCCTTTACAAGTGTATCAAAACCTGCCCTTATCAATTCTGAAGCACCGCCGCAGAGGACTGCCTGCTCCCCGAATAAATCGGTCTCAGTCTC
>JACRGN010000331.1 GCA_016234205.1 Nitrospinota bacterium
AAAATCAACTCAGAGAGATAGTGAAGCTGGTCAAGGAAAAGAACAAGTGTCAGTATGAATACACTTAATATAAAAAACTTAACCAGCTCTTTTAGAATATACCTGTCTAATATTTTCATAAACCCGGTTGGAAAATGGTTTTAGAGAATAGATATTGGTATTTGAAAGTTATACTAAATTTTATTATACGCATCAAGAAAATCATTTCTTGAAATACCTGCTTGTGTGCAGATTGTTCGAAGTGTTGAGGATTTTATCTTTGTATGGTTAGGCATAGTTAAAGGAGTTTTGGTTCCATCTGAGTTTATCCGTTCCATTGAGATATGTTCTTTTTCCCGGATTATTCTAAAACCTAAAATCTCCAACGCTTTTATTACCTTCCGTTTTGGAGCATCAACTGGAAATTTTGACATTATATCTATACTCCAGTCTCTGCAACGAATGCCTCAAGGATAGGTGGCTCAATCTCAATAACATCTTCTCCGAATGTCTCAATATGAAACTTTATTGCAGATTTTACATCTGAGAGGGCTTCTTCATAGGTATCTCCTTGCCCTACCACTACTCCTTTAAGCCCTAAAGGATAGGCAACATATCCGTCAGGATGTTTTTCTACAATAATTTTGTATTGTCTCATAATAGGTTTTCCTTCCTTATAATTATGCAGAAAGTTCCATCAATTTTACCTTACTCAAATCCATTGTCCCAAGCCCCAGCTTCTCTGCTGTCTTTAAATAGGGGAGTATCATCTCTGTTGAATAGGAGTCGTCATGTTTTTCCATGAGCTTTGAACAATATACATCTGTTGCAACCATATCCTGACTCAGGATAAATAAATTAACCCCTGTCTTAATCTTTCCAATCCCTGCTGTAGGTCCGCCGCGGGTTAGGATTGACCTCGCATCTACAAATGTAAGCTCAGGTCGGACAGCATCGGAGAACTCTGCTATCGCATCCATAAAGTGATAGATATTTTTAAATTTATCCGCCTGCCTATTCTCAGCCTTTAATCGTGCCATCTTCTTTATCCCCTCACCGCGGAAATGAGCATCCCACCTCTGCGGCCCATATATGGTGCCAAAATTATTCTTTAAGGCACAGGTCAGATAAGATGTATGATGTCGTTTTAGGCATGGCATATTTATAATGACAGGGGTTGTGTATATATCATTATGAACTCCAATCTCTGGATATGCCTGCCATTGCTGATTTCGGGTCATTATAAACTCACTCCTCTCGCCTGCATCTCCTGTATAAAAACCAATCCCATAAGGGTTCTTCTGCTCCATGAGTCCGTGCATATCAAGGGTCTTCTCCTTTGAATCATTAAGATATGTCCCCGGAGCATCAAATACATTTACCTGTTCAAAACCCGAATCTTTCAGATGTCTCCCGAATAAAAGGGCAATCTGCGGGTCGGTTGTAATAGGGAATGGTTGAGCAAAAACAAAGTTTCCCTTAAGTAGGGCTTTCTTTCCTTTGCCGAGAAGGGGATTAAGTCCACCGATGGCATCAAGCGCCTTTTCTAACATCTTCTGGGGATTATCCCCCTCTACTGCAACAAGGAGAGGCTTCCCCTCCTGTGCAAAGATTCCTTTTGCCCCGGAACGGGAAGGTTTAACTTCGTATGAACATGATGACAACTGCAGGGATGAGAGTGCAGCAGCCCCGTATGCCATTCCTTTAAGAAAATCCCTGCGGGATAATTTTTTAAAATTACTCATTTTTCTTGCCTCCAAGTGCGATCCCCAATGCAATAGTCCCCCCTGATAAAATCAGTCCCATCTTTTCAATATTCCATGCCATGAAAGGTAAACCAAGCCACGGAAATATAATAAAAAATAAAAATGGAAAAAAGTGAGAGCCTATAAATCCGCCTATGAAACCGAATAGTCCCTTTTTTAACCTTTCAGCAACTGCTATCTTATTTAACTCCGCAGTGCCTACAATTAATCCAAAAAGGGGCCATACAACCATTGTATAGGCAATATACTTTCCGAGAAACCATCCTAATACAACTGCTACTCCTCCAATAACGGATGCAAAGATTAATCTCATATTGAGATTATTGTAGCCATGGGCAAATGTGCCGATGCATGCCCCTACAATAACCCATTTTATGAGTCTGTTGGTGAAAAGTGAGCCGCAGAAAAGAGCTATAGCGGCAATGACCACTCCTCCAATAAAAAGAATCAATGCCTTTTTCATTTTACCTCCGGTGGTAGATTAGCTTTGCTCACTACCTGCTTTAAGGACTCAAGGAGAGCCTTGTTAGTCTCTGCCTCATCAACTCCGGCTGATAAAAGCAGGTAATTATCTTTCACCATGGCAATTACAGTCTTCTCACCCTTCCTGCCCTTATATTCATCTCCTCCTTTTGGAGACGAAGGCTGTGAAAAATATCCGCTTATAAATTTCTCAAATGAGTCCTTTGCCTGTTTAGAATCAGAATAGTGAATGAGAATTATCCTTATATCCCCTTTACCTTCATCCTGAGCTTGTCGAAGGGTTTGATAGAGAAATGTAACCCCCTCTGAATCTCCTGTAAGTTTTAAAAGGTTCTCATGGGATATAAAAAAGATGTTGTTCAGCGGAATCATCTGCCAGAAAGAGGATGCAGTATCCCTCTTAGCACCTGCTGGAATAAGCTTAACAAGAGACGGCATTTCACCTTCACTTTTAATTTGTGATACTGCCTTCTCCCCCAGAGATTGTATTTCCTCTTTTATATTAGAGCCCTTCTGCGAAATGAAAATGCGTATATAATAACGGTCCTTCCAAATATTTAATGAACCATCCTGATATGTTGCATCCTGTTTAATAGATGGATGCTCACCCTGTCTGTCAAGAGAATAGATGCCAAATGCCTTTGGGGAATTTTCCATTTCATAAATTTCCATCGTATAGAGATTCTCACCCTTTTTGTAATCCTGCACACATGCCCTCTTAAATCCGTATGCATGATAAAGCTCCGCCCCGCCATCCATATAGTCAAAAAGCTCCTCGCCTTTATAGCACCTGACCTCTCCTTCAGTCTTCCACTGACCCTCTCCAGCCATATCAGGCATAAGATTAGCTATAGTATCAGAACCACCGCCTTTCTTCTCAGCCGGTTTGTTACACGATACTCCCAATAAAGCTATGAATACAAAAAGAGTTAGAATCAGTTTCCTCATTTTATCTCCCTGCAAACATAGAACTTCACAGACCGCACAACCTCTCCTCTCCTCCTTACATCCATCCGCTCTACCTCTTTCACCTCATTAAAAATCTTCCCTGCGGATTCAACACACTCATTCCCATCTTTTTCGGCACATACCATAAGTGCCGACCCCTTTCCAATATCCTCTACCTTCATCCAGATATTTCTAAAAGACTTATTGAATGAATATGGAACCGGGTGTGACGGGGTGTAAAATGATAGCGAGCCTGCCATCTGATACTCTTTTGAAATTATATATCTTCTTTTCTCATCAGGCAAATATTTATTAAATGCCTTTTCAGCCTCAGCACCAATCTCATCCCATCCGAACATCTCAAGTGACTTGTCAACATTTTTTGGAATAAACGGGAAGGGTTTAATAGAGTGGACAGCAAGAAAACCAGATAGCAAAAATCCAGGCATAAAAAGGGCTGAAGATATAATAACCTTCTTCCTTATACCCATTTCCCTGTATATATCAATAAATACCTTGCCCATAAATACTATGCCGACTATAAGTGCCACATCGCTCCAGCCCACATCTGTGTATTTTGACCTGAAGCTTGCAAAGGCAAAAAAGAAAAAGGGAAAGGAAGCGAGAACTGTTAGATATAAAATAGACGATTCTCTATAGCTTCTAAATCCTTTATAGATAGAATAAAGGAAGAATAAAAACATGGTTGGACCGAGGATAACAAACTGGCTTCCGATGAAAAAGAATAACTGCCCCCCCTTCTCTCCACCTGTAAGCCCCTTCGTAAATTGGTATTTAAAGGATAGCCAATCGTTCTGTGCATTCCAGAAGATGACAGGAGAGAAAATGAGCAGCCCTATTAAAAAAGATAAATACGGCTCTTTCCTTTTTAGTAAAACTCTATGATGGGGCGAAACAACTAAATATAAAAATATTGAGGCAGGAAGAAGT
>JACRGN010000332.1 GCA_016234205.1 Nitrospinota bacterium
AATTTGCTTTTAGTGAGGTGAGCGACCCTCATATGGGCGGCACTTTCATTATATCCACATCTCCAATCTTTGATGAAAGAGGGGAATTTTTTGCTTCTGTTCATATCGCCAGAGATGTTACAAAAGAAAGACAGTTGCAGATGCAGTTCATACAGGCTGAAAAGCTGGCAACAATCGGGACACTTGTCTCAGGGGTAGTCCATGAGATAAGTAATCCCCTTACTGGTGTGATTGGATATTCAGAGTTATTACTGGCTAAAGATTTAGACGCCGATACAAAAAATGGTCTCCATGTGATACATAGTGAGGCATCAAGGGCTGCAAAGGTCTCCAGGAACTTATTATCCTTTGCCAGAGAGCATAAACCAATGAAGTCAATGATTGATGTCCATGATATTATAGAAAGGACTATTTCTTTAAGGGCATATGAATTAAAGGTTAATAACATTAGGCTGGTCAAGGATTATTCCACCTATCCCATATTTGCTTATGCCGACCAAAACCAGCTGCAGCAGGTCTTTTTAAATATCATTGTAAATGCAGAACAGGAAATGACTGCATCACACGGAAGCGGGGAGCTAATAATAAAGACAGAATCTGCTCATGACAGAGGGAATGGTCATATTAAGGTAACCATCCATGATGATGGGAGAGGTATCTCTACGGAAAACTTAAGCAGAATCTTTGAGCCTTTTTTCACAACAAAGCCTGTAGGCAAAGGGACAGGACTTGGCTTAAGCCTCTCCTTCAATATAATTAAGGATCATGGCGGAAAACTCTACGCAGAGAGCCAGTCTGGAGAAGGGGCAAAATTTGTAATTGAACTGCCTGTAAAGGCAGAGAGGGAAACTAATCTTTTTTGACACAGATGGACACTGATTATTTATGATTTTCATGACTCTTTTTTCTGTGCCAATCATAGCTTATCTGTGTCTTTCAGTGTTTTTATTTTTAAGTCTTTCTCTGTGCCTCAGTGTCTCAGTGGTTTAATCAGGTGTTTATTATCCACAGGAATGTCTGAAGAACCATTTTTATACTTTCCTTTCATAATACTCCTGTAATGATTTTACATCTAAATCGCCGTTCTGTATTGCCTTGATACCGCTGGCGGCGGCGAGGGCTCCTGGGATGGTTGTGCAGTAGGGTATGTTATGTGTGAGGGCTGTCCTTCTAAGTGAATATGAATCTAATGCAGAAGCCTTTCCAAATGTGGTATTTATGACGAGGCTGATTTCACCGTTTTTCATGTGGTCAACTATATTCGGCCTTCCCTCTTTTACCTTTAAGACCTTTTCAACAGGAATTCCTGATTTTTCTAAGGTTGCGGCAGTGCCGCCGGTCCCCATTATTTTAAATCCTAAATCTGCAAATTGTTGTGCAATCTTTACTGCAGAGGATTTGTCCTTGTCTGCAACACTTATAAAGACCTTGCCGTTTTTGGGAAGTACTACGCCTGCACCAAGCTGTGATTTGGCGAATGCCCTGCCGAATGATGTATCTATACCCATTACTTCACCAGTGGACTTCATCTCAGGTCCAAGGATGGTATCAACACCGGGGAATTTTATGAATGGGAATACCGCCTCTTTCACAGAAATGTATCCTACATCTTTTTCCGATGTGAAGCCAAGCTCTTTGAGTGTCTTGCCTGCCATTATCCTTGCAGCCATTTTTGCAAGTGGGACTCCAATCGTCTTGCTTACAAACGGCACTGTCCTTGATGCCCTCGGATTAACCTCCAGCACATAGAGAGAGCCGTTTTTTACTGCATACTGGATATTTATAAGACCGATTACATTTAATTCTTTGGCGAGTGCTATAGTCTGCTTTTTTATTTCAGCTGTCAGTTCTTTTGAAAGTGAATAGGGGGGGAGTGAACATGCACTATCGCCTGAATGAATACCTGCCTCCTCTATATGCTCCATGATGCCGCCGATTAGAACTATCCTTCCGTCAGAGATGGCATCCACATCAACCTCTACAGCATCCTCTAAAAATTTATCAATAAGGACAGGATGCTCAGGTGATGCCTTGACTGCATGGGTCATATAATGGATTAGGGCGGCATCGTCATATACAATCTCCATCGCCCTTCCGCCGAGGACATAGGAGGGTCTAAGTATTACCGGGTAACCGATTTTCTTTGCAATATCCAGTGCCTCTTTCTGTGATGTGGCTGTGCCGTTCTCCGGTTGTTTGAGATTTAATTTATGTAAGAGTCCCTTAAACCTCTCTCTGTCCTCTGCCCTGTCTATATTATCAGGTGATGTCCCTATTATCTTCACACCCGCCTTCTCAAGCGGGATGGCTAATTTAAGAGGTGTCTGACCTCCGAATTGGACAATTACGCCGTCTGGCTTCTCTATATCAACTATGTTCATCACATGCTCAAATGTGAGCGGCTCAAAATAGAGCCTGTCTGATGTATCATAGTCAGTGCTGACAGTCTCAGGATTACAGTTCACCATGATGGTCTCAAAACCATCCTCCTTTAGTGCAAACACACCGTGGACACAGCAGTAGTCAAACTCAATCCCCTGTCCTATTCTGTTTGGTCCGCCTCCGAGAATCATTATCTTTTTTCTCTTTGTAGGCTCTGCCTCACACTCTTTTTCATAGGTGGAATAAAGATACGGTGTATGTGCTACAAATTCAGCAGCACATGTATCAACCCTCTTAAACACTGCATTAATACCCATCTCCTTTCTCAGTTTCCTTATACTTGCCCCTGTATGCTTTAAACAGGGGTCTATTTCTTTTTTCTTTGTTAATTCTGCAAGCCTTCTATCAGAAAATCCCAGTTCCTTTGCCCTCCGAAGAAGTTGCAAGTTGCAAGTTGCAAGTTGCAAGTCTTGAATCTTGAATCTTGAATCTTGAATCTTGTTTTCAAATTCCACTATCTCCTTCATATTATGCAGAAACCATCTGTCAATCTTTGTAAGCTCATAAATTTCATCCAAACCCATTCCGCTCCTCATAGCCTCTGCTATATACCATACCCTCTCCCAGTTTGGCACCCTTAATTTCTTTTTGATATTTTCCATATCTGACGGCACGGCTTCAAACCCATATCTATCAATCTCCATAGATACTATCGCCTTCTGGAGTGCCTCTTTAAATGTCCTTCCAATTGCCATTGCCTCGCCTACTGATTTCATCTGTGTTGTCAATGTCTGGTCTGCCTGAGGGAATTTTTCAAATGCAAATCTGGGAAACTTTACAACACAGTAGTCAATGGTAGGCTCAAAAGAGGCAGGGGTCTCTTTTGTAATGTCATTTGGTATCTCATCAAGCGTAAAGCCAACGGCTAATTTTGCTGCTATCTTTGCTATGGGGAAGCCTGTTGCCTTTGATACAAGTGCAGAACTCCTTGAAACCCTCGGATTCATCTCTATCACAACCATCTTTCCATTTTCCGGATTTACTGCAAACTGGATATTTGAGCCGCCGGTTTCAACACCAATCTCTCTTATAATCTTTATAGAGGCATCCCTCAGTATCTGATACTCTTTATCTGTAAGTGTCTGGGCAGGTGCAACAGTTATGCTGTCCCCGGTATGGACACCCATCGGGTCAAAATTTTCAATAGAGCAGATTATTACTACATTGTCCTTTAAATCCCTCATCACTTCTAACTCAAACTCCTTCCAGCCGATGACAGATTTTTCTATCAGGAGCTCATGGACAGGACTCATTGAAAGCCCCCAATCCACCTGCTGCTCATACTCCTCCATATTATAGGCAATATTCCCTCCCGTTCCTGCAAGTGTAAATGAAGGGCGGATTATTGCCGGGAAGCCTATGTGACTTACTGCCCTCATTGCCTCTGCCTTTGAATGGACATAATAGCTCTCAGGGACTTCAAGCCCAATCCTCTTCATTGCATCCTTGAATAGCTCCCTGTCTTCAGCCTTTTTTATTGCAGGGAGTTTTGCACCAATAAGTTCAACACCGTATTTATCAAGGACACCGTTTTCAGCAAGGGCTACGGCAGTATTAAGCCCTGTCTGCCCTCCAATTGTGGGTAAAAGGGCATCAGGCCTCTCCTTTTCAATTATCTTTTCTGTAATCTGTGGCGTTATCGGCTCTACATAAGTCCTGTCAGCTATTTCCGGATCTGTCATTATAGTTGCAGGATTGCTGTTAATGAGAACGACCTCATAACCCTCTTCTTTTAAGGCTTTACACGCCTGTGTCCCTGAATAATCAAACTCACACGCCTGTCCTATTACAATAGGTCCTGAGCCTATCAGCAATATTTTCTTAATATCTGTTCGTTTTGGCATAGATTCGCTCCGCTCACTACAAGTTTATGAACTCAACCTATTAAAGTTAAATCAACCTTATCTTCCTTTTATATAATTCTCAACCCCTGCCGTAAGTAGTTTCAGAATACCTTCTCCTTCTTTAATAAATCTGCTTATCCCATCCCATTTCAAATCAAGATAGTCGTGGGCAAGACGGTTTCTTAAAACTGTCCATTGGGATATTCTGCTGCCGAGTTTTGCTTCAAATAATCCAAGTAAATCTATGTCTTCCAGAAGCCCCCTGTTGGTTTCAGGAATTACCATCTTCTTTTCGGAATGGAGTGTTTTACTTATATCAATAACACAATTAATGGCATCCTCTACCCATTTCTCTATTTCACGACGCAGGCGGACATTGGAATTATATTGTTCTTTTGTTATGGTATGATAGGATTGAAAAAACGGTACAATAAGGCTTTTTAAAAAATCTATCCGTTTGAGCAGCCTGTGTTTATAATCTATAACCATATTTCATTTCATAAATATCTTCCAGATTATTCCTGTAAAACTCCGCCTCATCAGTTACCCTTAATAGATAATCAATATAAATACCCTGATTTTTTATGATTATAGGTATCCCTTTACGAATCGCCTCATCGCAGATATAGGCAGGCGCCCTGTTCAGTATAATTAAATCAATCTCTTGCTTCAGTAATCTTGTAAGGTCTGCATGCACCTCATCTTCCTGCTCCTCATGAAGATTATCAGTATCCTCCATCTCTATTCTATCAGCAGAAAAGTATACGGCAATATCTATATCCGATTCTTCCCTCATAGTTTCCCTTGCAAGAGAGCCTATAAGGAATGCCATCGTTATATCATCTCTCTGGAGGCAGTAGTTTTTAATTTTGTTGATTATTTCAGCAGATTTCATTGCACGGTTATATTATCAAACATACCCTTTTATTTCAAATAGAAAAAAATAAAGAAATTACTGCATTCTTGACTCAATTCTGTCTTTCGTGATATTTTCACGGCATGGGATGTTTTTCTTATCAGTATTTCAGCATCAAAAAAGAGATACCTCTTGTAAAAGAGAAAAATAGTAATAGATATGGGAAGAAAATTCCTGAGAGGCTGGTTAGGTGTATATGGCTGGATCAGTTGTTTGAAGATGAAATTTTTACTGTGGATGGGAGAAAGATAAAGGTATTATCAACCGGCTGGTGGAATCTTGAGGAGGGACCAGATTTTAAGAAGGCGGTTATATCTATTGATGGAGGAAAGGTTCTTAAAGGCGATGTGGAGGTGCATGTATATTCTTCCGATTGGAAAAAACATGGTCATCATAGAGATGATAGATATAAAAATGTAATCGCCCATGTATTTATGTGGAATGACCTTAAATTAATTGACAGCAGTATTCTCCAGTTAGAGCTCTCCAAATTTTTAAAGGAGGAGCTTGAGCATATAGAGGATATGATTGATATAAAAGGGTATCCATACAAAAGTCCAAAAGAATATGGTGATTGTTCTTCCATGCCGTCAGAAAGAATCGGTAGTCTATTAGATATGGCAGGAGATGCAAGGATGATTGAAAAGGCTGAGAGATTTAAAGGGTCATTAAACAGAAATGACATGGACCAATTATTATATGAAGGAATTATGGGGTCGCTTGGATACAGGAGGAATAAGCTGCAATTTAAGTCTCTTGCTAAATTGATACCCCTGCAAATAATTAAAAATGCCATTTGCGGGTATTCTTATAAAAAGAGGGTAATAATTATTCA
>JACRGN010000333.1 GCA_016234205.1 Nitrospinota bacterium
TGTATCCTGCATATCCCTTGCAGGATGGTCTTTTGGAATATTTAGTGCCTCAAAGTTATAGTAATCAAGTTCAATCTCAGGTCCCTCTGCCACAGTAAAACCCATCCCGATAAAAATATCAATAACCTCATTTAATACCTTTGTAAGGGGATGGATATTTCCAATTACAGTCTGTTTTCCATGCAGTGTTATATCAAAAAAACCTTTCTTAAGACCCTCTACTCCTTTTCCTTTTATCTCTTTTTGTTTTTGATTTAGATTATCTTCAATCCAGTTTTTAAGCTCATTGGAGGATTTACCGATTTCTTTTCTTTCATCAGGGGGGAGCGAGCTTAAGTCCTTTAACAGGAGGGTCAATGTCCCTTTTCTGCCAAGATATTTGATTCTTATGTCAGAGATTTCATCTTCAGTCTTGGCAGAGGGAATTTCAGATTCAGCCTTATTTTTAATCTCCTGCAGTCTGGATTTCATTCTTTTAAAGAAAAGTGTCAAGGGATCGAGGGGTCAAGGGGTCAAGTGAAACAAACATTTGAACCCTCGAATCCTTGAACCCTTAAACCCTTTTAGTTATGCAGGTAAACTTTTAGAAATATCGGCAAGTTTTTTGAAAGAGGCAGGATCATTGACAGCCATGTCTGCAAGGATCTTTCTATCCATTTCAATATTTGCCATCTTTAAACCGTGCATAAAACGGCTGTAAGAAAGCCCTTCCAGCCTTGCAGCGGCATTGATTCTCGCAATCCAGAGCATTCTGAAATCCCTCTTTCTTACCTTTCTGTCCCTGTAGGCAAAGACAAATGCCCTGTCAACAGTCTCCCTTGCATTTCTGAATAATTTGCCCCTTGCACCCCAGTATCCTTTTGCTGATTTTAAAATCTTCTTGTGCCTTTTACGGCTGACTATACCACTTACTGCCCTTGGCATTTTAAACCCTCCTTCAAAATAGTGTCAAAGTATCATAGTATCAGAGCATCAGAGTTTTAAACTTTGACACTTTGATACTTTGAATCTTTGACTCTCTGTTACACATACGGTATTAATTTTCTTACCCTCTTCGTATCCGTTTTATTAAGAACTCCTGATTTTCTTAATTTCCTTTTTCTCCCCTGGCTTTTGTTTGTAAGCAAATGCCTTGCAAAAGCCTTCTTCTTTTTTAACTTCCCCTTCCCTGTCAATTTAAATCTCTTTGCTGCAGCCTTATTAGTCTTTAACATTTATCCCCCCCTAATAGTATCAGAGCATCAAAGCGTCAAAGTATCAGAGTAAAAAAGCCATGATACTATGACACTCTGACTCTTTGACACTTCTTTAGCTTGTTTTCGGCATTAATATCATTGTCATATTATACCCCTCTTTTTTTGGATGCTGTTCCACAGTTCCCTCATCCTTCGTATCCTCAATTATCCGATTCAACATTTTTTGACCAAATTCTAAATGAACAATCTCACGTCCTTTAAAAACAATTATTATCTTTGCCTTGTCACCATCGCTTAAGAATCTCTTTACATGCCTAACCTTGAACTGATAATCATGCTCATTTGTCTTTGGAGTCATCTTAACTTCTTTGACCTTTATGACCTTCTGTTTTTTCTTTGCCTCATGCTCCTTTTTGCTCAGTTTGTACTTATACTTTCCATAATCCATAATCTTGCACACCGGCGGTTTTACATTAGGAGCAACCTCCACAAGGTCTGAATTATGCTCCCTCGCCAGGGCAATTGCCTGATATATAGGCAAAACACCATACTGTTTACCATCCTCACCTATGACTGTAACCTCTTTAATCCTTATCCTCTCATTTACTCTAAGTCCTTTAATAACATCACCTCCATCAAATTAGTGATAAGTGTTAGTAATTAGTGATTAAACTAACTATTCACTTTTTACTATTTATTTCTCCTTTTAATATTTCTACGAGTTTCTCAATCCCCATTGCCCCCATATCTGTCCCATCCCTTTTTCTGACAGATACAGTCTTTGATTCCACCTCTTTATTTCCAGCTATGAGCATATAAGGTGTCTTTTCCAA
>JACRGN010000329.1 GCA_016234205.1 Nitrospinota bacterium
GGGCATAAAATCAGGCAGCTACAGTCTCAAGCTTCTCAAGAGGGAGACTTTCTATAGTTATGTTTGACATATCTTTAACAGATAGCTTTTTGCTTGCATCAAGGACTTCTATGCCGACAATATGTCTTTTCTCGTCAAGGTCAATTGTAATCCCTTCTTCTATATCTATGTTATCCTCTACATACACCTCTCTTAGCTGTATATATAATGCATCAGCCTCTCTATCATATTCTATTCTCAAATTATATCACCTCCATCCTTTCTTCTTTTTTACTGCTGTTATTATTATAAATTTATCTCCTTCTTCCTTATATGTCACTCTTAAAAATTTATCAGATATTTTTATCCATGCATTTAATCTATGCTCTACAGATGGTTCAAGAAATTCAGGTTTTTGTATAGCTGATTCCACTTCGTTTTCTGTAATTTTGTGCCATCGCATTCTGTTTTTTGCATGACGAGTATATTTTATCGTTTTCACTTTTTTATATATTACCAGATTGCACTTTAACTTGTAAATAGATAAACACATTGATAAAGTAAGAAAAATATATGTCAGAACAAAAAGACCACATAACAGAATTACAAACCGAGATTGCCCGCCTCAAGTCAGAGCTTGAAAAATCAAGGGAGCGTGAGCGGAATATGGATGAGACCCGCAGGGCAATGCTCTTTATGCTTGAAGACCTTGAGAGGTCTCAGGAATCTCTTTCAAGGGCAAAGAATGAGTGGGAGGCAACATTTGACGGTATATCAGACCCGCTTTTCGTCCATGACAGGGATTTAAAGATTGTGAGGGCAAACAGGGCTTATGCAACGGCTGCAGGAATGGACATCAAAGAAATCACAGGAAAGCCCTATTATGAAATCTTTCCAAAGATGGAAAAGCCATTCAAAATCTGCCTTAAGGCATTAGAATTGCGGGAGGAGGAGGAGGAGGAGGAGGAGGAGTTTTCATATCCTATTGCAAATAGAATATTTAAGGTAAGGTTTTATCCGATTAAAGATGTGAACGGAGGCTATCTCTATTCCATTCATATACTTGAAGATATAACAGAGGCAAAAAGGGCGTCAGAAAAGATTCAAGAGGCAGAGGCACGCTATCACCTGCTTTTTGAGCAGTCTCCTGCCGGTGTTGTAATTTATGACCCAAAAACCCTTCTCCCTATTGAATTTAATGACCAGATGTGCAATCAGCTCGGTTATTCACGGGAGGAATTTTCACGATTGCCGATTCCTGCTTACGAAGCTGTAGAAACCCCTGAAGAAATAAAGGAACATGCAGATAAGGTCTTACGGGAGGGACAGGATACATTTGAAAGAAGACACAAAACCAAAGCAGGTGATATCAGGAATGTCCTTATTTCTGTCAAACTAATCAATCTGTCGGGTAAAGTTCTCTTATATTGTATTATTCGTGATATTACAGAGATAAAAATGGCAGAAGAGATGCTCCAAAGGACACACCGCAGACTCTCCACTCTCTACAATATAGACCGTTCTATTTCTCATTCGCTTGACTTAAACGAGATCCTCAAAGATGGCTTATCTATGACTTTAAAAACTCTGGAGATTGAAGGGGGCGCCGTAACACTCATAGACCCTGATGGAAAGACAATGACAATCCGCATACATAAGGGTCTTTCAGAGGAATTTGTAAATATTGTGCGGCATGTAAATATAGATGAGGGTATATCTGGCAGGGCTATAGCCGGGAGAAAACCTGTTATTCTCAATGTCTCAGAATACCCCACCGAACGATTGGCTCCGTTTATAATAAAAGAAGGTTTTCAGACTCTTGCAAGCACACCCCTGATTTCTGCTGGCAAGGTATTTGGTGCAGTAACACTTGTAACAGATAAAATAAAAACCTTTCCGCCTGAAGAGATAGAATTGCTGACATCAATCGGCATTCAGCTTGGCACTGCAGTTCAGAATGCCTTACTCTATCAATCAATGATGATCAGTGAGGAAAGATACCGCGGTTTAGTGGAAACCTCCGCAGATGCCATAGTCTCTGTAAATGATGCACGGGAGATAGTCCAATGGAATGAATCCGCATCAAAGGTTTTCGGCTACTCCAAAGATGAAATCATGGGTAAACTGATTGATACCATTGTTCCAGAAGAGTATCAAGACAGGCATATAAAAGGTTTCAAGAGGTATATTGAAACAGGTGAGGGTAAAATCATAGGCAAAACTGCTGAACTTAAAGGTTTAAGAAAAGATGGCTTCATTGTCCATGTAGAGTTGAGCCTGTCTGTGCTAAGAGCAGGAGAGTCATATATCTTTACAGGGATTATTCGTGACCTCACTGAAAGAAAACGAGTTGAGCAGGAGAGCATCCAACAGCAAAAACTTGCAACAATGGGTCATCTCATATCAGGGATTACACATGAAATAAAAAATCCGCTCAATATCATATCAGGCAATGTTCAGATACTAAATATGGAAGAGCAGGATACAGAAAAAAAGAAGATATATGGGATAGTCCTTCAGCAGGTTGACCGTTCTGTAAAGATAATAGATAATCTGTTAGGATTTGCAAGAAGGAGGGAGTATGAAATAAAGGATATAGACATAAATAACCTTATAGAAAGCACCATAAGGTTAGTAGAATATGAAATGAAATTGGAAAATATTATATTTATAAGGGATTTTAAAAAGGACTTACCTCTTATAAAGGGTGATGCTGACCAGCTTGCACAGGTATTCTTAAACCTGATTAACAATGCAAGGGATTCAATGAATGAAAAACAGAAAAGAATAAGGAGCGGAAAATTGAAGGCTGAAGGGTGGAAGGGTGAAATAAAAATAACCGCAAAAAAGACAGATAATATGATAGAAATCAACTTTGCAGACACAGGATTAGGGATTCCGGAGGATAAGGCAGCAAATGTATTCAAGCCCTTCTTCACAACAAAGGCAGAAGGAAAAGGGACAGGACTTGGATTATCCATTGCAAAGGATATAATAGGAAAACATGGCGGTAAGATTGAATTGGAAAATAAAGCAGGCGAGGGGGTAAAGTTTATAATAATGTTGTCCTGTTAAGAAAATAAGGTTTAGTCTATTAACAAGCTGCAGGGAATTATCAAATTCAATGTGGTTTATGAACCTTATCTTTAAAACGAGGGTCCAGCTTTACCCAAATAAGAACTATGAGAGAAAATATTATTACTATTGTAAAGATAATACTAAGTTCGCTCATTGTTTCATCTCCTTTCCATCTAAAATAAGGGCAACTATAATTGGAATAATTGTAGCAAGTATTCCTATAATAAAATCTAAAATTGTAAATTCCGTAAATTTTGATATTCGTGCAACTACGAAGGCTGCAAAATCTATTTTGGCTATGTCATAAAGGAATTTTGCAAGGTTATCCTTTTGCTTCTCTGTCTCAAGCACAAATATAATTTATCATGTGTGATTTTAGTTGTCAAACAAATATCTGTCAACAATAGAAGGAGTGATAGTCTATGACTAAAGGGACAATTTTAATAGTTGATGATGAAAAAGATGTATGTGAGATGCTGGAGAGATACCTCAAGTCAAAGGGCTATGAGACTAATAGTGCCAATGACGGAAGGGAAGCACTTGAAAAGGTAAAGACCTTTAAGCCTCAAGTTGTCCTCCTTGATATCAGAATGCCGAATATGAGCGGGATGGAGTGCCTCAAAAATATCAAAAGAGACTATCCTGATACAGAGGTAATAATGGCAACAGCAGTTAAGGATATGGAGCCTGCTATCGCATGTATGAAGGAGGGGGCTTATGGATACCAGACAAAACCGATAGACCTTGAAAGCCTAATCATTGATATTGAAAAGGCTATAGAGCATAGAAGGCTTGTCCTTGAAAACAGGGATTATCAGGTAAATCTGGAAAAAAAGGTTGTTGAGAGGACAAGAGAGGTCCAGATTCTTAACGAGAAATTAAAGGAGAGCTTTATTGCCACAATAAGAATCTCATCAGGTTTGGTAGAGGTTTATGACCCGTTTTTAGGCGGGCATTCTAAAAGGGTTGCAAGGCTGTCGGCAAAGGTCGGCAGCACAATGAAGCTTTCTAATCCAGAATTGGTTGATTTGGAAATGGCTGCCCTGCTCCATGAAATCGGGATGATAACAATACCTGAAGTGATAAGAAATGCACCCTTAAAGGAGCTTAAAACAGAAGAGGTTAAGATTATAAGAAATTATCCTGTATTATCACAGGCTATTTTATCTCCATCAGAGGAATTAAATAAGGCCGGGGTTATAATTCGTCACCATCTGGAGCATATAGATGGGACAGGGTTTCCGGATAGATTGAAGGGTGAGGATATTCCAATCGGGGCAAGAATTCTTGGTGTTGTTAATGCCTATGATGAAATCGCAACGAGGAGGAGGTTTACATCAGAAAAATTTCCATCTGAGAAGATTAAAGAGGACTTTGTATTTCTTCAGTTAAACCAGCTTGCAGGCAAACACTTTGAGAAAAATATTATTGATATACTTGAAGGTGTTGTAAGCAATTTTATAAAGAAAAAGAGAATTAGAGAATTGTATTCCAGTGATGAATTAAAGCACGGTATGGTATTGGCATCAGATATTCATTCCAGGGATGGCAAACTGCTCCTTGCAGAGGGAAGCATAATAAGTAATATCCAGCTAATAAAAATCCAGACTCTTTACAGGATGAAATTGCTTGAGCAAAAGATATATGTGCTTGATTCTGTATAAAACCTGTTTTATTGTATTATTAAAATAAGATGTATAGAATAAGAAACTTTAAATTTCATTTTTAATCCCATTAATTCATACCTTACACCCAATTCAAAGCGAACAACAAAGTCTTCGTCTATAGTTGTAAGATTCGTTATAAATCCGATAAATTCTCTGATGTCATGTCAGAAAAAGAATACCTTCTTTTAGATATAAGTTTTCGCAATTTTGTAATATCTTCCTTTGCCTTTTTAATATTGGGTTTTGCCATAAATTATCACCTCTATTTGAGAAAAATTATCACAATAAAAAGTATCATCCAGAGGGAATTAAGGATAAAGGAGCTGAAGGATAAGCTGAAGGAGATGGAGAAGGGAAAATAGGAATGCGGATTGCGGAGATGTTTTATTGCGTTTGTTGAAGTGCTTCATGTTTTTAATTATAATAATCATGAGTAAACCCCCAGCCTGTCTGCTGGGGGACTCCCAGAGTTTGACAGTTCAGGGATTGTGCTTTGTCCTGATAAGGGACATAGAACTTTTAAATATTTCAGTTTTCACTGTTGTCATGCCCGAATGGTTCTGTCGGGCATCCAGTCATAAAACATGGATTCCCGCCAAATGCACGCGGGAATGACAGCTTGA
>JACRGN010000330.1 GCA_016234205.1 Nitrospinota bacterium
GCCATCAAAAGTTTTTTAACAGCGATGATTGAAAGATTGGTGGAAGAGTAGATATGGGGGAGGATTTCCTGAATTATGTCTGATTTCCGAATAGCTATTCTAAAATCTCTCCAGTTCTCTTCTTTGCTTCTTGATTCATCCTTGAAAAATTTTTCTGCCTCATTCTCATATTTTCTCCTTTCTTCAAGGAATCCAAGGAGGATATGGGCTTCTTTTATTAATTGAGAGATAGAATTATTGATGAGATTAGCTGCTGCTTCAGGGAGGAGTTTTTCTTCCAAGGCATTAGTTGAAACCATACTGCAACTATTCCTAAAAAGCCTTTTGTGTATGAGCAATTTATATCTGATATTTCTAAGAAGGGCTCTGTCATTTTTTTCATGAGAGTGAAGCATCTCGTCAAAATCTATATCTTCCTTTGGCGGATTTAAGATATTATTCTCTTTATTTATAATACGGGATATATAATCGTAGGAAAAACCTATCCTTTCATTTTTTATCTTCACTATTTCATCTTCAACCTCTTTTACTTTATTGCAGATAAGAGATATGTCTGAGACCTCCTCATTTTTAGCCTCTGACTCCTGTCTCTTAACCTCAATTTTATATTCAAAGATTATTACCCTCGTATCAAACCCCATTCCTGAATAGAGCCTCCCGTTATTATCTATTGATAGTGCGGTGGGAGAGGAGAGTTTATCTGATTTACCCTTTCCTGTATCCATTAAAGATATGAAATTACCTTGAGGAGTAAATACCTGAATTCTGTTGTTATTTAAGTCAGATACAAATATTGTATCATTTCTGTCAATTGCGATGTCATGCGGGTACTGGAATTCACCCGAATTTGAACCCTTTTGTCCAAATGTCAGTAGAACATCTCCATCAGGTTTAAGTTTTACAATTCTATGATTACCGCTGTCTGCCACATAGATATTTCCATTACTATCAATACTGATGCCTGTTGGGAACTCAAAAGCAGGTGATGAAAAGAGTGTTAATGGTGTATCAAATAGTTCCGCAAGGTCTTCCTCAATCACTGTCCCCCTCTGGCCTATAACACCGTGAAGGTTTCCGTCTTTATCAAAAACCTGAATTCTGTGATTACATCTGTCCAGCACAAGTATTCTATCCCCTTGCCCCTTGCCCCTTGCCCCTTGCCCCTCCAGTATCGCAATATCGTAAGGTTCATTAAACTTTCCAACATCATCACCATAACTTCCAAAGGAGTTTATAAATTTCCATGAGCCGTCTTTGTTTGTATCATGCGAGAATTTCTGAACCCTGTGGTTCCAGCAGTCAGCCACATAAAAGAAACCTTCTGAATCAACTGCGATGCCTTTTGGATAGTAAAATTCGCCGTTGCCATTCCCCTTCTTTCCGAAAGAGTTTATGAGATTGCCGCTGGCATCATAAATCTGAATCCTGTGGTTGAATTCATCTACAACAATAATATTTTTATTTTTATCAGCGATAATTCCTGACGGGGGGCTTAGACTCTCATTATCCTTTGTTCTAAATTCCCCTGCATATCTTATATTTTCCTTCATAGTAAATCATTTTATGGGAAAAATACCTTTATTGCAAGCTTAAATCTTTTGACAAATATAGTGTATGGGGCAATAATTAGTTTAAAAGCATAACATTTTAAAGGGTATTAAAATCTTTGATTAGATTAAAGCGTGTCTATGAAAAACCTTTAAAGGAAGACGGCTTCAGGATACTGGTTGAACGGCTCTGGCCACGCGGTTTTACGAAGGAGTGTGCAGCTATTGACCTCTGGCTTAAGGATATTGCACCAGGCAGTGAATTAAGAAAATGGTTCGGGCATGACCCTGCAAAGTGGAAGGAGTTTTGCGAGCATTACCGGGCTGAACTGGCTCATAGGAAAGATTTGATTAACTTTTTGAAAAAAAAGAGTAAAGAGGGGACAGTTACACTGATTTTTTCAAGCAGTGATGAGAAACACAATAGTGCAGTAGCCCTAAAAATGTTTCTTGAAACCACTGTAAATCTTGACAAAACAATAAAAATCAAGTAAATTGTCTTATAACCAATACCTTTGAAGGACTTAAATGTCTTTACATAATATTTCAAAAGCCATTAAAAAATTTTTTAGGAAATTCAACGCATTAAATATCATACTGCTTATCCTTTGCTCGGTCTTAACAATTATCTTTGTTAAAATATGGTTTAAATCCGATATCCCAAAAAATAAGGAAAATATTAAGGTGGCAAAGGTAGATGTAAATACTATTGTTGAGGTTTCATCAAACACTCCTCCACCTGTTTCAGTTTATGAATCAATACCTCAGAAAAATCTATTTCGCCCAAATAGAAAGGAATGGGAACTGCCTCCCCCGCCGCCTCCCCCCCCCCCGCCTCCTCCTCCTCCATCACCACCTCCAGATTTAAAACTTCATGGTGTTATAATACTTGGTAGCGATAAAAATATTGCCCTCATGAGTGGTTCTTATGTGAGCGGAACAACCAAGGTTGAAATGAAGGTTCAGAGATTTCGTATAAATCAGATTATTGCCGATTACCGCATCACCGACATCATGGAGACTAAAACAATCCTAAAAAAAGAAGGGGGGGAAGATGTTCTTACAATTCCCCTTATGAGAGGCGGTATAAGGACAGACCTCCTCGCATCTATAAAAAACATATCTTTTACTCCTGATACTGATAAAAAAAAAGAGCCTGAAATTATAAATCTGGGACAGGTATCTGCACCCCGTCCTGCCCTCTTACAGCCTTCTGATAATGGGATTATTAATTTGAGCAGGCTTGAGCCAAAGTTTTCAATATCAAATGTTCAACCTGCTGGTCAAATAGCTCCACAGCACATATCAGGGGCAGCTACATCACCTGTTCCAACCCTTGCCGGTGGTATTGATTCCACCCGCCCCCCGCAGCATATATCGGGTGTCGTAACTCAGCCTCCTCCGGTGCTGACAAGTCAGGGAATCGGAGTTCCACCTCCTCAGCATATATCCGGGGCAGCTACTAAATGATAAACTTACAACTAACAACATACAACTGACAACAGTTATCAGTTGTATGTTATTAATTATGGAAACTTTAGAACAGATACTCATAAGAGAAAATAAAGTAACAGAAGATCAGCTGCAGAAGGTGATGGCTCAAGGGAATGGAAAGAGCATAGGGAGAAGGCTTGTTGAGATGGGCTATATTGCAGAGGAGGATATGCTTAAGATAATGAGCAGGACTATGAATATTCCCTACATCAAGATTTCTGAACTAAAAGAGAATACTGAGGCTTCTGAGAGTAATAGTGCTATATCTCTTAAAGATATTCCAAAGTTAGATGACAAAATTCCTGTAAAGTTTATGAAGGAGTATAAAATCTTCCCGTTAAAAATGGACAATAACACACTGACATTAACAATGGCTGACCCGTTAGACATACCGACAATGGATGAAATAAGGCTGATAACAGGATATGCCATTAAAATATGCATTAGTGGTGAAAATGAAATACTGGATGCCATTGAAAAACATTACGGCACAGGTGCCACCACTATGGAGAGAATCGTAGGCGATATGTCTGAAGAAGAGATAGATTTAATGGGTGGGGAGGCAGAGGAGGAGACAGAGCATCTGAAAGACCTTGCATCAGAGGCACCTGTTATTAAATTAGTCAATCTTATAATAAACAGGGCTGTTGAGATTGGTGCGAGTGATATACATATAGAGCCTTTTGAAGGGGATATGAAGATAAGATACAGGGTTGACGGGGTGCTGCATGATGTGGAGTCGCCTCCGAAGAAGCTCCAGTCTGCGGTCGTATCAAGAATAAAGATAATGTCAAAACTAAATATTGCGGAGAGGAGACTGCCTCAAGATGGAAGGATAAGATTTAAGTCTATGGGGAAAAATATAGACATGAGGGTATCTACACTCCCTACGATTTATGGCGAGAGTATTGTAATGAGGATTCTTGACAGGGGGGGTGTAGTCCTTGAACTGGAAAAGCTCGGCTTCCCTTCAAATGAATTAAAACAGTTTGAAAATCTGATTTCAAAACCCTACGGCATGCTTCTGGTTACAGGTCCTACCGGCAGTGGTAAAACAACAACCCTTTACACAGCCCTTCATAAGATAAACTCACCTGATGTAAAGATAATTACTATTGAAGACCCGGTTGAGTATCAGATGTATGGTATAAATCAGCTTCATGTAAAACCGCAGATAGGGCTTACTTTTGCCAATGGACTCCGCTCAATAGTGAGACAGGACCCTGATGTGATAATGGTGGGAGAGATAAGGGACCCTGAGACCGCAGATATTGCCATTCAGTCAGCACTCACAGGACACATGGTATTCAGCACAGTCCACACAAATGATGCGGCAGGTGCTATAACAAGACTTCAGGATATGGGTGTGGAGAGTTTCCTCATGTCATCTGCCATTTTGGGTGTCCTTGCCCAGAGACTGGTGAGGGTAATATGTAAGAGTTGTAAGACACCTGTAAAACTGGAAAGTAGGGCAATGGATGAATTGGGTGTAAAAGAGGGATTGGGCAGTTTCACAGTATATGAAGGAAAAGGCTGTGATGAGTGTAGTAATACAGGATACAGAGGCAGGGTCGGTATATTTGAATTGCTGATAATCAATGATGATATAAGGAGACTCATATTACAGAAGACAAGTGCCAATATTATAAAAGAAAAGGCAAGGGAGCATGGCATGATAACGTTGAGAGAAGATGGGTGGAATAAGGTCAAACAGGGGATTACAACAATCTCTGAGGTCTTAAGGGTTACACTGGAAGAGGAATTGTAAAAACATGATGAAAATTACAGGTAGATTGACAGGACATAAAAAGGGATTTAGTGAAGAATTAAACAATTTTTTTCAATTAATTATAGAATTTAGAAAAGATAAGGTTTTTATACCGAAAGGCATTTACAGGTTTAAGACCTTTGAGGAGGCTGAAAAATGGCATCACAGAATGCTGAGGGGCAAAAGTCCCGACCTCCAACGATAGATGACC
>JACRGN010000340.1 GCA_016234205.1 Nitrospinota bacterium
CAAAGATTGCTTCGGCTTCGCCTCGCAATGACAGACACGGCTAATGACTGCATAAATATGTCTTCTCATTTTTTATCCTCCTATTAATTGGTTTTACTGTTTTAAGAAATCTATCGTTTTATTTAGAAAATCATCATAAGGCGTTGTAATCCCAAAACTTACAGACCATGGACTTATTTTTTTAGAATCCCCTGCACTCCAATCGTTCCAAGTCTCATTATTATTTTTTTTGAGATATCGGAAAATGACCTGATTGCATTCTTTGAGTGGACTGGTGTCAAGCCAGTTGAAGAAAAGGTTCATGGTCAGCCGGTCAAGGGGCCATTTATATTTGACCATGTCTCGTTTGGTGTTGAAACCGAAGATAACCTCTGGGAACTGAAGGATAAACTGTCCGCAGCAGGGTTTGAGGTGTCGGATGTTATTGACCACGGTTTTATCCATTCTATTTATGCATATGACCCAAACGGCATTCCGATTGAGTTCAGCTATAATAAAGAGGGTGTTGACATCCGTAGAAATCCGGCTATGAGGGATACAAAGCCTTCCGCCATAACTCTTGAAGGCTCGGAACCTCAATCAGACAAATGGCAAAAGGTTGAGAGACCAACACCGAGAGAAGAGCGAAGGGTGTATCCTGGTGCTGGAAGCGAGTTGTTTCATGAGAAAAAGAGGGGTGGAAAATAGATTAAGCTTATACTCAGCATAATAAAAAAACAATCTCCTCTCAATACTACTTTGATAGAAGCAGTTCTTTTAAATCCGCCCATTCTGTCACAGGCATTGAACAGGTGAAGTTATGGCAGACATATACTGTAAGTTTGTCGCCCTTTAAGGTCTTTCCTCTCAAAATAGAGGGAAGCCGTCCTTTTTTAGTTTGTTCGGTATCCACAAATGTAATGGTCTTATTCGGTAAATATAGTTTATGGATTTGTCTCAGCATCTCTACTACCTCCTGGGATTCTTTTTTACCCGACAGCATAATTTCTTTTGGTTTTTCCAGATAGAAATCTAAGGCACTAAACATGCTGGCATAGCCGAAAGGATTTTCCTGTGCAGACTGATAAAATAGCCTGAGTATCTGTTCAGCTTTAATTAAGTAATCATTAGAATCCGTCAGATGGTACAATCTGAGCAAGTCCATCGCTGCAATGGCATTTCCAGAAGGAATAGAGTGGTCATAACCGGACTTTGTTCTGGTAATCAGCGGCTCATGGTCATCACCGGTAAAGTAAGATCCCCCGTCTCCACTCTCATCCCAAAACTGCTCCAGCATAATGTTTGTGAGCAGGTTTGCCTTCTCAAGATAATTAGATTCAAAGGTTGCCTCGTAAAGATCCAGCAGGGAAGCGATAAAGAAGGCGTAATCATCAAGGTAGCCGTTGAGCCTGGCTGCCCCATTTTTATAATTACTCAACAGTCGGTTATTTTTAAATAAATTTTTTAAGATAAAATCGGTGCACTTTCTGCCCATTATTAAATAATCAATATCTCCCAGTATGTTGTAAGCCTTCACTATGGCAGAAATCATCAATGCATTCCAACCTGTCAGTATCTTTTCGTCACAGAAAGGCTTGCCCCTTTTTTCACGGGACAGAAACATTTTCTGCCTGGCCTCCTTAATAAGATGGTCAACCTCTTCAGGCGGCTTATGAAACTCCTCAGCAATGACCTCTAATGGAATATTTGCGTGGAGGATATTCTTGCCCTCAAAGTTACCGTGATTTGTTACATCATAATATCGGCAGAAGATTCGGCCAATTTTTTCTCCCAAGATATCTATTACTTCGTCCGGAGTCCAAACAAAAAACTTTCCTTCTTCTCCTTCTATGTCCGCATCCTGAGTGGAATAAAAACCTCCTTCAGGTGACAGCATCTCCCTCCGGATATAGTCCAAGGACTTCAAAACGACATCTTTGAAGACTTCATCACCTGTTGCCTGATAGACCTCAAGGTAAAGATTGATAAGCTGGGAATTATCATACAGCATCTTTTCAAAATGAGGAATCAGCCATTGCTTGTCCACTGAGTATCTGTGGAAGCCGCCGCCAAGATGGTCATAGATTCCACCGTCAGCCATTTTTTTTAGTGTATGTTTTACATGATATAGAGTGGTCGTGTCACCGGTGATTTTATTGTATCTCAGGAGTAGTGACAAAGCCATGGTGTTAGGAAATTTAGGTGCATCCCCGAAACCCCCATAAATAGGCTCAAAGGATTCTGCAATTGATTGTGCCGCTTCCTTGACAGCCTCAATAGATATTGTCTCTTTATAGGAATGAAATACATTAAGTTGACTCAGTCCATTTATTATTTGTAATGTAGTCTTCTGAATATCCTCATGTTTTTGTTTATAGGCATCAGCAACCGCAAGTAGCACTCTGGGGAATGACGGGAGGCTGCGGGCATCTGCCGGTGGAAAATATGTTCCGCCATAAAAAGGTTTTCCATCAGGAGTTAAAAAAATATTTAGAGGCCAACCTCCACCCATCCCAAAGAACATCTGGACGGCAGTCTGGTAGATTTGGTCAAGGTCTGGACGCTCCTCCCTGTCTACCTTAATATTGATAAAGTTTTGATTCATGATGGCGGCGATATCTTCATTCTCAAACGACTCCCTCTCCATCACATGGCACCAATGGCAGGCTGAATATCCAATGGATAGCATGATCGGTTTTTGCTCTGCCTTAGCCCGCTCTAATGCTTCCGGTCCCCATGGATACCACTCCACCGGATTATGGGCATGTTGAAGCAGATAGGGGCTGGTTTCCTTAATGAGATTGTTCGTGTGCTTATGGTTCATAGATTTTCTTCTTAAGCTTGAGGGTTGCGTAGATGACACGCCACAATATGCCCGTTTCCCGGGTCTTTCAATACAGGGTAGACACTTTCACATATTGTCATTTTATAAGGGCATCGGGGGTGGAAATAGCATCCTGAAGGCGGTTTTATTGGTGATGGGACATCACCTTTTAATATAATCCTCTTCTTTTTGACTGTGGGGTCAGGTATGGGGACTGCGGAGAGAAGTGCCTCTGTATATGGGTGCTGGGGAGAGGCATAAAGTTTTTCACTATCGGCAATCTCTACGAGTCTGCCAAGATACATTACTGCCACCCTGTCACTTATATGCTCAATGAGTCTTAAATCATGGGATATGATGAGATACGAGAGTTTGAACTCATCCTGAAGGTCTTCAAGGAGGTTTATTACCTGTGCCTGTATTGATACATCAAGTGCTGAGACAGGCTCATCTCCGATTATTAATTTTGGATTTAATGCCAGTGCCCTTGCTATGCCGACCCTCTGCCTCTGACCCCCGCTGAATTCATGGGGGTATCTCTTCATGTGGTCTGCCCTTAAACCCACCCTCCTCATTAAATTGGCAACCATCTCCTCCTTTTGTTTCCCTTTTGCTATCTTGTGTATCGCAAGAGGCTCGCCTATTATACTTCCTACTGTCATTCGTGGATTTAAGGATGCGTAAGGGTCCTGAAATATAATCTGCATCTCCCTTCTCAGGGGGCGAAGTTCTTTCTTGGTTAAATTTGTTATATCCTTTCCTTCAAATTCAATTTTTCCCTCTGTAGGCTCTGTCAGACGAAGTATCGCCCTTCCTGCTGTGGTTTTTCCACAGCCACTCTCACCCACAAGACCCAGAGTTTCTCCGTGTCGTATTTCAAAGGATATTCCATCCACTGCATAGACATATCCCACTGTCTTTGAAAAAACACCACCCTTTACGGGAAAGTGCTTTTTAAGATTAGTAACCTTGAGTAAAGAGTTATTCATAACATAATTTTTAGCCACAGACTTTCACTGACTAAACCATGATAAGTCCGTAGTGGTTTTTATAATTTTCTATCCATTTATTCTTAATTCTTGATTCTAACTTCTGTATTCTATTTTTTAAAGTCTGTGTAAATCTGTGGCAAAGAGATATTTTACTATATTTCAGCAAGATAACAACTAATACAAAACCATTATATTGCCTTTCCTCTTCATTTTCAAGGAGTTTACGATTTTTCTCCTTGACTATCTCACCCTTAATTTCTATAATCCATCATAATGTTTAATAAACATAAAAGACAATGTTAGGGAAAAAGAAAAAGGATGGGTTACGAAGCGAAAAAAACAGAACACTCAGGTTCTAAGAAGGGCTGTGGTGCCTATTGGGGACGAAAGGCTGATGCAAAAAAGCAAAGCAATCACAAGCGTCGTGAGCAAGATAAAATTCTGACCCAAAAAGGAATGCAGTAACAACTTCAGCGAGAACAGTATAGTTTAGGAACATAATGGGCAAACATGAAAAACTTCTGATTCAGATTTTGAGAGGGACTTCTGATGCCAATATCTCATTTGATGGATTGTGTAGCTTGTTAAAATATTTAGGCTTTAAAGAGAGAATTAAAGGCAGTCATCATATATTTACAAAGGATGGCGTTGAGGAAATATGCAACTTGCAGCCTAAAGGTGGAAAATCAAAACCCTATCAGGTTAAACAGGTTCGTAATGTTATACTAAAATATAAATTAGGAGAAAAATAAGATGAGCAAGTACGAGATAATTGTTTACTGGAGTGAAGAGGATAAGGTTTTTATTGCTGAGGTGCCAGAGTTGCCAGGCTGTGCAGCAGATGGCGCTACATATCAGGAGGCTCTTACAAATGTGGAGGTTATTATTCAAGAGTGGATAGAGACTGCAAAAGAATTAGGCCGTCCTATCCCTGAACCAAAAGGCAGATTAGTTTTTGCATAAAAATCAAATTCAAATTCGTCTAACTCACCAGCCAGCATGACGCTAAATGTCCATTGCCTCCATCCTTTAACTCAGGCTCCTTTTCTCTACATATATCCATAACAAACGGACATCGGGGATGGAAATAGCACCCCTTTGGCAGATTATACAGACTTGGGACAATCCCTGGAATCTCCTGAAGCCTCCTCTTAACTTTGTGATTTTCTGCTACCTTATCAACCCTTGGCACAGACCTCAAAAGCCCCTGAGTATATGGATGTAACGGATTTGCAAAGATTGTCTTTACATCAGCCTTTTCAGCCACCTTACCAGCATACATGATTACAACATTTTTTGCAGTGTCAGCAATAATACCGAGGTCATGGGTTATTAAGATTACGGCAGAGCCAAACTCCTCCTTTAATTTGAGCATTAAATCGAGTATCTGTGCCTGTATTGTTACATCAAGTGCTGTAGTGGGTTCATCTGCAATCAAAATCTTCGGGTTGCAGGCGAGTGCCATAGCTATCATAACCCTCTGTCTCATACCGCCGCTCAACTGATGGGGGTATTGATAGGCAATCCTTTCAGGGGCAGGTATTCCCACATGCTTAAGCATCTCTATGGACATCTCCATTGCCTCTCTCCTGCCTAAACCTTTATGCACAGTAAATGCCTCAGAAATCTGATTGCCGACAGTAAATACAGGATTCAGGGCTGTCATCGGCTCCTGAAATATCATTGAGATTTTATTCCCCCTGACCTTTCTTATTTCTTCAGGTGAGAGTTTAAGTAAGTCATTATCCTCAAAAATTATTTCCCCATTCACAATCTTGCCGGGAGGCTCCTGTATCAATCTCAATATTGATAAAGCACTTACAGTCTTTCCGCAGCCTGATTCGCCCACAAGACCGAGTGTCTCACCCTCATTTACACTGTAGCTTACATCATCAACTGCCTTTGCGACACCTTCCGATGTATAGAAGTAAGTCCTGAGATTTTTAACCTGCAATATAGCCTCTGACATGGGAGTTATTATAATTTTCTTTTGATGCCATGACAAGGAAATTATAAAAACCATTAAGGAGAGAAGGAGAACAAACAGAGAGAAATGGAGAAAGAAAAAATTATTTTAAAAATATTTTCCCATTTCTCCTTAATATTTTTGTTTTGTCCTTGAATATTCACTGTGGTATATGGTAAATTTCTCACAAAAAGGGGGAGAGATGACATTAAAAGAGGAATTATTACAGATAGTACGAAAACAGTCATACGAAAAGAGGAAGGTAGTCCTTTCATCAGGCAAGGATAGTGATTTTTATATTGATGGCAAGATGACTACAACTAATCCGAAGGGTGCGTTTTTAGTTGGAAAATTAATGTTTGAGAAGATTAAAAATCTGGGGCTTGATGGTGTTGGCGGGATTACAATGGGTGCTGACCCTATTGCAACTGCAATTGCCATTGTGAGCCATATAGAAGGAAGGCCTGCAACTGCATTCTTTGTGAGAAAGGAACAGAAAAAACATGGGAAGCAGCTCTGGATTGAAGGAGGATGGGGATTGAAAGAGGGCTCAAAGGTTGCTATAGTTGAAGATGTTGTTACGACAGGCGGGTCAACACTAAAGGCTATTGAAAAGGCGGAGGAGGCTGGATTTGTTGTTGCAAAGGTCTTATCACTTGTGGATAGAGAAGAAGGTGGAAGAGAGAATTTAGAAAAAAAAGGTTACAGGTTTGAATCTATTTTTACAAAGAGGGATATCTTAGGAGAAGGTTAAGGGATATGCGTAAATTTTTTATCTTCCTCTGTTCAGGCTTATTCATCACATCACTTGTAATCCGAGGCTTTAGCCTCGCAGGGATTGATGCTATAGCCTTTGAAAAATTACAGTCTTCACAAGTAACCAAAAATGTTTCGGCAGAAGGCTCATGTGCAGTTGTGGGGATGACCGCTGAGCAGTGCCAGCTTTTGGCTTTGCAGAGGGCAAGGGCATCTGCAATTGAGCAGGCTTCGGGTGTGGCAGTATCATCCAGCACTATTGTAACCGATTTCAGACTTGCAGTTGACTTTATAAAGACTTATGCAAAAGGCTTTATTATTAACGAAAAGGTTGAATGGCTTCCCCTCGGACAGTATCAAAAGGATAAATCAACAGCCCCGATACCTGAATACAGGGTAAAGATTATTGCTGATGTGCATACACC
>JACRGN010000334.1 GCA_016234205.1 Nitrospinota bacterium
CAAAGATTGCTTCGGCTTCGCCTCGCAATGACAGACACGGCTAATGACTGCATAAATATGTCTTCTCATTTTTTATCCTCCTATTAATTGGTTTTACTGTTTTAAGAAATCTATCGTTTTATTTAGAAAATCATCATAAGGAAATAGAAAAGTATTATATGTAGGGATGTTTAAACTGACTGACTGACTGACTGCGCAATCTTCGTGCCTTATTTGATAGGCTCATGGCAGGCTCAAGACAAGGTTCTTCGGGAGGTTTAAGAATTACCATGCAATTGTTTATCATAATCAGCCCTCTTGAAATATTCCCCCTCAACCCCTGATAAAAACATTCAGGACATAAAATCGGGTGAAGCTGAAGTTCCATACCTCGCTGGTCTTTACGATTTCATGAAAATACAAGTTCACCCTTAACAGGAAGAATTTTAATATCCTTTGCATTCTCGAACCACTTCCTGAAATTCAATATTGAAAAGCCGACTACTTCGCCGGTATCTTGTTTTATCCTGATGAAAAAATCATCTTCTATCTCTCGAGAAATTGCCTCTTCAGGCTCACCAATAGACATATCTAATATATCTCCCGCCTCATCATAAACCATCCTTATTCTTTTCCCATAATGTTACCCCCTTAATGACAAATTGCATGTCAACTTATTTATGCCATTTACTATAGTACGTTTTAGAATTGATTGATATTTTTTATATGGTTAATTATTATATTTGCTGTCCTCTTTGATGCACCTTGTTCACCAAGTGAATATTTGATATTTTTCAATTCTTCTCTCATCTGCTCAAGCCTGTCTTTTTTTTCTAAAAAATATGTTGTCTTTTCAGCAATACTCTTTGCATTCATTTTGTATTGTAAAAGTTCTGGTGCCACTTCCTTTCCTGCAAGGAGATTAGGAAGCCCTGCATAGGTAACATTTACAAGAGCTTTTGCCAGATAATAAGAAATCATGGATGATTTATAAATTATAATCATGGGTATTCCTATTATTGCCGCCTCCAGAGTAGAAGTTCCTGATTTTATAATCAGCAAATCGGATACCTTCATCACATCATAGTTTTTCCCTTTGATAAGCTTAATGTAGGAATGTAGAGATTCTTCGCTTCGCTCAGCATGACATGCGTTAGTTATAAAATCTTTCAGATAATCCTCTTCAATTGATTGAGAGAGGGGCAGTAAGAACTGAACTGATGGATATTTTTCTTTTATAAGGCTTGACGCTTTTAAAATTTCAGGAAGCATATAGGCAATCTCTTTTTTTCTGCTCCCCGGTAATATTCCAATTATTAGCTTCTTATCATCAACTCCTAAGTCTTGGCAAATTTCTTTTTTATTTGAGGATGAGATTGCTTCCCCCTGAATGATTCTATCAGGGGTCGCAATGACTTCAAGTAATGGATGTCCGACAAATTCCACATCAACCCCCTCTCTCTGATAAAACTCTTTTTCAAATGGGAGAATCACCATCATCTTATCAACATATTTCTTTATAGCCTTTACCCTCCCCTTTCTCCATGCCCATACCTGTGGGCTTATATAATAGAATACAGCTATGCCCCTCTCTTTTGCAGCCTTAGCCACCTTGAGATTAAATCCAGGATAATCTATCAAAACAACACCTTTAACATTTCCACTATCTAATCTTTCTACTACCTGTTTGTAAAGCCTTCTAATTAAGCCTAATTTTTCTATAACCTCCCAGAAACCTACAACTGAAATATCAGATACATCACAAAATATATCAACCCCGGCAGACCTCATCTGTTTGCCGCCAACTCCTGAGATTTTAATATCAGGGTAGAGCCTCTGTATCTCTTTCGCTAAATTACCGCCATAGAGGTCTCCCGAATCTTCTCCTGTTATAATTAAGATGGTATTTTTATTCACTGTTTTAGGCAACCTGATGTTAAGACAATTCACGATAGGATAACATTAAAAACAGGACATTTCTACTTTGCCTTGACACATTGAAAAATTTTCTGGACAGATATTCTTCTTAAGTCTATACTCTACACCAGAAAAGGAATTTCATATCTAAATGAATTTCGGAAGTATGCGTGGAATTCTTTCATCAAGGTGTGTCTTGAGGATGGCTATACTCTAACACATGCCGAACAGGAGATTATACAGACGATTGATTTCGATGCCTTCACACCTCTATCCAGTATTATTGATAAGAGGATTAAGAGATGTTGACATGGAGGATTTATGTTTTATTTTAAAAAACATGAAGTTTACCCCGTATTTATTTCTGATTTTATTCCTATTGCCGTTAAATGTCTTTGCCGGGGATGTAACGGTTAATTTATCCTGGCCCGGAACAAGCACCCAGTCCTTACCCGGCGGCACAACGATTCAGACAGTGGAAACTCAAAATATAACAGGCTCGCCGACGGAAACCACTACAGAAGCTATAAAAGCTATAGAGATAGAGCCAGCTCCGGCAGTGGAGATCGAAGCTCCGGCAAAGGAAACCGCACCGCAAGAAGGAATGGCCGCAGAAGCGCCGCCTGTGCAAAAACCTTCGGTATCGGTCGGGACATCGGCGCTTTTATCCACCCACATCAAGGTCTACAAAATTCCCGTAAGCTACAGTATTACGGAAAATTTTAAGGCAGGTTTAACGGTTCCCTATGTTCAAAAATCCTTAATCGGAAGATTCAATAAAGAAGAATTAAGCAATTCAGGGCTGGGCGATGTTTCACTCGACCTTGGATACATAACGAAGAGAGAAAGATTCATGCTTATACATTCCTTATATATAAAATTTCCCACAGGCAACAACAAGCAGTTTGAAGGAGGTAAAGAGCGTCTTCCCTTAGGCAGCGGCTCTTATGACCTTATATTATCGGAAACCGCGATACTTAAAAGCGATAGATGGGAAAGCATCCGATGGCTCGGTGGTTTAAGCTACCGCTACAATGGACAGTCGGATTATTCCCAACGAGCCTCGATTAGCGGTGTAACTGACAGCTTCGATTTTAAAAACAAAACAGGAGATTCTCTTAGCGGCTTCGGAGGCTTGATTTATTTTACACCCATAAAAAATCTTCTTACATATTGCAATATTTCGGGTCTTTACGCCCTGCCCGGCAGGGAGGAATACTATAATAATGCGAGGACAGTTAAGGTGAACAGAGAAATGGACGATTCTCTTTTAACTTTTGAGCTTCTGCCCGGCATAAAATACAAATTCTCAAAAAATTCTGCGGTAAGACATTGGTATGGTTGTGCCGGTTTACACCAAGTTCGACCCTGATGTTACAGAAGAAAAACAAGGGGAATTTATGGTGGATATTGGATTGGATTATGTTTTTTGAGGAAATTATAAAAACTTGACAGGATTAACAGGATTGACAGGATTAATTTTTGAATGTTTTTTATCCTTTAACCTTTAACCTTTATCCTTCTTTTGTGAGGTGTATGAAATGAAAAATGTAAATAAGATAAAATGCCTGGCTGTTATTGCCCTTTTGGCTTTATTTATCGTTGACGGATGTGGAATGACGAAGGATAAAGATGGGTCAACCTCTCAAATAGGTTTTACCTGGCCCAACCAAAAACCGAATGTAGAGACAGACAGTAAATATCACTCGCCGGCGCCAAGCGGTGTGAACAGCATAACGCTTCAAGTAACAGCTTCCGATATAACAATAATTTCTACCTCTGCAAACATATCCGACGGGTCGGTTACCGTAACAGTCCCTAATGGCAGCTCAAGAAAGTTTGAGGCATGGGCATATCCTTCTAATTCGTCAACGCCCAATTATTACGGATCATCTACTGTGGATATTACCGGTAATATCTCTATAACCATAAATATGGAAAAATATACACCTGCTGCGACCACCACGACAACCACAACGACAACATCCGATACCACTACGCAGCATCAACGAACGGTTTGGTGGCCTATTATCCGTTCAATGGAAACGCCATGGACGCGAGCGGCAATGGGCACCATGGAAGTGTTGTGGGCGCAACATTGACGTCCGACCGAAACAACAATGCGGACCGTGCTTATTATTTCAATGGAAAAGACAATTATATCTTTGTCTCACCAGGAGATGCATTCGCACCCAATCAATTCACGATATGCGCCATGGTCTCTATTGAAGAGCAGGTAACGACGAATTGCTGTCCCAGAATCATCCATCGAATGAGATGGGTTAATTGTAAAGATCCTGGAAGTCTCTGTACCGGTTATGATATGCATTATCAAGAAATTGGGGATAATTACAAAAAGTTTTTGACCTATAATTTCTTTGACAAAACAGGGGGAGAGCTCAGCGTGGTGTCACCTCAGAATCTTGAGTACGGCAAATGGTATCAAGTTGCCGTTACCTATGATGAAAAGGTCTTTAAATTCTATTTTAACGGTATATTAAACCACGCGAAAACAGTCACTTCGCCCATTGCGCACACACCTGATATGAACTTTCTTATCGGAAGCGATGGGGGAGTGGGTACTTTCAAAGGCAAAATTGATGAAGTTTATTTCTACAACCGCGTCCTGACTGACGATGAAATCCTGCAATTCAAGAACTATTAAGGTGTACCTAAAAGTGGTGAATGAATCTCGATTCCTCTTTGAATACTAAACAACCCTCGACTACAAGTCGAGGGGTTTTACGAGGGGTCGGTTTCAAATCGACTGTCATCCGCAATCGCTTCGCCCTCTTGATCTTGGATGTATTGTTGGATCATCTCATCCGTAATATTGCCCGAACTGACGGCAAGATAGCCACGCTCCCAGAAATGCTTGCCCCAAAATTGCTTCCTCAGATGAGGAAACTCTGTAATTCAGGGGACACCATACTTAATTCTTCTTGCCTGTTTTTTCCTTGCAGCCTTCATCCCGCACCACTTGAATTAGCTGTCAGAAATATCATCAGATACTATATCTGTAAGTAGTGCGGGATAAACCAAAATTTGGGACGATTATAAAATATTAGGGTTCAATCTTCAAGATTGAACCAGCAGTAATGGTGTTAATCGGTATTAAGTGGTGAGAAAAAACTAATCCCTAATTGCTTTACGCTATCCGCTTCTTAAAACTGCACCAAATTTATACTTCAAATTTTTAATTATTTTTTCATGGAGGGGGTTCACATCGTCATCTGTGAGGGTTCTGTCGTCTGCTCTGTAAACAATGGAATATGCGAGGCTCTTTTTACCGTCAGGTATCTGCTTTCCTTCATAATAGTCAAACAAAATTATTTCCTTCAGGATTGAATTATCTGTATCCCTTATACTCCTGTATACATCATCTGATTTTATATTATTATTCAGCACAACTGCTATATCCCTGTATATGGAAGGATATTTTGGAAGGTGGGCATATTTTCTTTCAACAACAACTTTAGAAATTATTTTATCGAGACTCAGCTCAAAGACATACAATTTTTCTTTCAGGTCAAAACCTTCGGCAGCGGCAGGACTAAGCTCACCGAGACAGCCAATATCTTCGCTGTTAATTCTTACACACGCCCCTTTTTGAGGATGGATATAAGAAAGATTTACAGGAAAAAATTTAACACCATGAATATTTAATCTGCCTAAAAGGGACTCCACTAACCCTTTTAAATAATAAAAATCCCTATCCCCTTTACTCCAGATTTTCTTTTCTACCTTTTCTGTAGCAGCACATCCTATCATCATATTTTCAACAGGGAGTCTTTCATTTGGAATAAAAACCTTTCCGACTTCAAATATCCCTACATCATATATTCCCCTGTTAATATTAAAAACTGCTGTATTTATAATGCCAGGCAGAAGGGTCGTCCTCATGACACTCCAGTTCTGGCTCAGGGGATTTCTCAACTTTATCGTCTTCCTGAGAGGGTCATCTTGATGGATATTTATGGCGTCAAAATATTTCTCATCTATGAAACTATAGTTTATAACCTCTGTAAGCCCTAAAGATGTCAGGATATTTCTTGCCTCTTTTTCGAAGACCTGACTCTTTGTTGATACAGATACTGAAACTTTTGAAGACGGAATGGTCTTTAATATTTTTTCATATCCATGGAGTCTTGCCACCTCTTCTATGAGGTCTATCTCCCTCTCTATATCTTTTCTGAAAGATGGCACATTAACTCTGATATTGTCATCATCTATAACTTTCGTAGTGAACATCAGCCTATTGAGGACATTTAAAATCTGCTCCCTGCTCAGAGATATGCCGAGAATTTTATTTGTGCGGCTTATCCTCAAGTCTATCTGAGGATATGAAATCTTTTCAGGATAACAATCAATCCTCCCCTTTACCACCTTTCCTTCCGATAACTCTGCTATGAGATTGGCCGCCCTGTCCAGTGCCGCAACCACTCCCTCATTATCTACGCCTCTTTCAAACCTGTAGGATGAATCTGTAAATATTCCATGCCTCCTTGAAGTCCTCCTGATATTGATAGGATTAAAATATGCACTCTCAAGGAGTATATCTCTTGTTGCTTGTGTTACACCCGAATTTTCTCCCCCCATAACTCCTGCAAGTGCAACTGCCCTTTCTGAATCTGCAATCACGAGGGAGTCTTCAGACAAACTATGTTTCTTTTCATCAAGGGTAGCTAATGATTCATTTTTATAAGCATTCCTTACAATAATCTTCTTTCCCTTTATATGCTCATAATCAAAGGCGTGAATCGGCTGCCCCATCTCCCAGAGGATATAGTTTGTTGCATCCACAATATTATTTATGGGCCTTAGCCCTACTGCAATAATCTTTTTTTCAAGCCATGAAGGAGATGGCTTAACTTTTACACCTCTTATAATTCTTCCTGTATATCTATGGCATAGGTCAGGATTCTCAATAGTGACAGAGACATAGCTATTTATATCCTCCTCAGATTCTTTTACTGATATATCTGGATATTTAAACCTGCCGCCTGTCAAAGCTGATACTTCCCTTGCTATTCCTATTACACTGTGGCAATCGGAACGGTTGGGTGTTAGGTCTACCTCAATGACATGGTCGTCATCTATGGATTCAATAACATTTGTCTCAAGACCTGCCATTGTTAATAGCTTTGACAGTTCAGAAGGTGAGTGCTTAAACTCAACAAATTCCTTAAGCCAGTTATATGTAATTTTCATATTAAAACAAATTTTTGCC
>JACRGN010000042.1 GCA_016234205.1 Nitrospinota bacterium
TGTTTCAGGCTTATGACTCGGTTTATTTAAAAGCAGATATAGAGTTGGGAGGGACTGACCAGCGGTTTAATCTCCTTATGGGAAGGTCAATGCAGAAGACAATGGGTATGGAAGAGCAGGTAGTTATTATGATGCCTCTGCTCGAAGGGACAGATGGCGTTCAGAAGATGAGTAAAAGCCTTGGTAATTATATAGGTATTACTGATTCCCCTAAGGAGATATTCGGAAAGATAATGTCAATATCCGATGAGTTGATGATTAGATATTATGAGCTTTTGAGCGATATTACAATTGATGAGCTCAAGGGCTTAAAGGATGGAATTAAGGACGGCTCCATGCACCCTATGGATGTCAAAAAGAGGCTGGCAATAGAGATTGTCCGAAGATTTTACAGTGAGGCGGATGCAATAGAGTCGCAGAGAGAATTTGAAAGGGTTTTTAGTCATAGGGAGCTTCCGGATGATATGCCTGTTGTGAAATTAAAATGGGAGGAGGATGAGATGTGGCTGCCTCATATAATGACTACAACGACTATTGCACCGAGCGGCTCGGAAGCAAGAAGATTAATTAAGCAGGGGGCTGTTAGTGTTAATGGGGAAAAGATAGATGATATAGAAAGCAAGTTAAAGGGAGACAGGGAATATATAATTAAAGTAGGCAAAAAAAGATTTGTAAAGATTGTGCCTGAGAAATGAGATGTAAGAGATAATATGAAAATTATAAATGTTACAGGGGCAAGACCGAATATGATGAAAGTAGCTCCTCTCATAAAAGAGATAAAGATACATAAGGAGCTTACCCCTCTGCTTCTCCATACAGGTCAGCATTATGACGAAAAGATGTCAAAGGTGTTTTTTAACGACCTCTCCATGCCTGAACCCGATATTTACCTTGGTGTGGGATCAGGTAGCCATGCCGTGCAGACTGCAAAGGTGATGGTGGAATTTGAAAAGGTATTGCTTTCCGAAAACCCCGATTTTGTTGTAGTGGTTGGAGATGTCAATTCCACAATGGCATGCGCCATAACCGCTGTCAAGCTGCATATTCCCGTAGCCCATGTTGAGGCAGGTCTTCGGAGCTTTGACAGGACTATGCCTGAGGAGATTAACCGCATCGTTACAGATTCCGTATCGGATTATCTCTTTACCACATCGGAAGATGCAAATGAAAATCTTAAAAAGGAAGGTATACCGGCTGAAAAAATTTTCTTTGTGGGGAATGTGATGATAGATACCCTCTTAAACCACAAAGAAAAGGCAGATAGGTCTGATATAACTCAGAGACTGGGATTGAAAAAGGGGGAATATGCCGTATTAACCCTTCACCGCCCATCTAATGTGGATGGGAAGGAGAGCCTTGAGAGAATACTCGATGCCCTGCTTTACATTCAGAAAAGGATAAAGATAGTTTTCCCTGTTCATCCGAGAACTCTTAAGATGATAAAAGAATATGGTTTTTCCGATATTACAAAAGAGATAAAGAATTTAATCATACTGGAGCCCCTCGGTTATTTGGATTTTTTAAAGCTTATGAATGATGCCATGTTTGTCCTTACCGATTCCGGAGGTATTCAGGAGGAGACTACTATACTTCAGATACCATGCCTTACCTTAAGGGAGAATACCGAAAGACCTGTAACAGTAATGGAAGGGACGAATACTATTGTAGGAAATGATAAAGAGAGGATTATAAAAGAGGCTGAAAATATCTTAAACAACGGCGGGAAGGCAGGAAGGGTCCCAAAGTTATGGGACGGCAGGGCTGCAGAGAGGATTGTGGAGATTATAATAAAAAGGGAAATAAGGAGAAAGGGTGAAAATGGAGAAATGGAGAAAGATTCTTAAAATTATTTATTTTCCCCCCCTTTCGTCTTTATTCCCCATTTCTACTTAATCTTTTCTTTTATCTATGAAACAGGTTCTCATTAAGAGAGGTCAGGCGGTTGTAGAAGATGTCCCCGCATCATTAGTGGAAGAGGGAGAGATACTTGTTGAGGTTGCATATTCTCTTATCAGCCCAGGGACAGAGGGGGCTTCTGTCTCAAGCTCGGGTGAATCTCTTCTCCGGAAGGTAATAAACCAGCCTTTAAATGTCCTTAAAGTTATTGATATAGCAAAGACTCATGGCATTTCAAAAACCCGCTCTATAATAAAGGGGTCTCTGGAATCAGGCTATCCAATAGGATATTCCTGTTCAGGGATTGTTGTAAAAACCGGAAACGGAGTTGTCAATATTAAGCCCGGGGATAGGGTTGCCTGTGCAGGGGCAGGAAGGGCGAATCATGCGGAAGTAGTTCTTGTGCCAAGAAATTTATGTGTAAAGATTCCTGATGAATGCGATATATCCGATGCAGCATCTGTAACGCTTGGTGCCATTGCAATGCAAGGCGTAAGAAGGGCAGATGTAAAGTTAGGGGAGAAGGTTGCGGTAATAGGTCTGGGACTTATCGGGCAGATAACTGTTCAACTCTTAAAGATTGCAGGATGCAGGGTGATGGGTATTGATATTGATAATGAAAGGGTAGAACTGGCAAAAAAATTAGGGATGGACTGGATAATTACATCACCAGAGGATGCCCTGAATTTGACCGGCAGGCTCGGTGTTGACAGCACAATTATCACTGCATCATCATCAAGCAGCGAGATTATCCAGCAGGCAATTGAGATGACAAGGAAAAAGGGTAAGGTGGTTGTGGTTGGCGATGTGGGGCTTGGCATCAAAAGGTCTCCCTTCTATGAAAAGGAGATAGACCTTCTTATATCTTGTTCTTACGGTCCTGGCAGATATGACAGACAATATGAAGATGGAGGTATTGATTATCCATATCCCTATGTGAGATGGACTGAGAACAGGAATATGGAGGAGTATCTGAGATTGATAGCAGAGGGGAAATTCAATTTTAAAGCCCTTGTGGATAGGGTATACAGCATTGATGAGGCACCAAAGGCGTATGAAGACTTGAAGGGTATAGAGAAAAGACCTTTAGGGATTTTGTTGGAGTATCCTGTAGAGGTAGCCGCAGCCCTGAATCAAGTTCAGGGTAGCCTGCGAAATGGCAAATTGAAAACCAAGGTTGAGCTAAAACCGCTATTGAAAGATGGAAAGATAAATGTAGCTGTCATTGGTGTGGGGAGTTTTGCAAGGGCAGTTCATCTGCCTAATCTTCAAAAACTCTCAAACCTCTATAATGTTTCTGCAATTATCACAAAGAAGGGCTCTTCTGCAAAGGAAGCCGCCAAACAGTTTGATGCCTCATATTCCTCTACTGACTATACAGATGTCCTGAATGATAAAGACATAGACATGGTTTTGATAGCAACAAGGCATAACCTGCATGCTAATATAACATTAGAGGCACTAAAGGAGGGTAAAGCTGTCTTTGTTGAAAAACCCCTTGCATTGAATAGGGATGAATTAAATAATCTCAAATCTCAAATCTCAAATCTCAAATCTTGCTTTATGGTTGGCTTCAACCGCCGCTTTTCCCCTGCTGCTGTCAGAGTGAAGGAATTAATCTCAAATCGGCAGAATCCATTAATTGTTAATTATAGAGTAAATGCAGGCTATATCCCCCTTGACAACTGGATTCACACAGTGGAGGGTGGAGGAAGGATTATAGGCGAGGCATGCCACATGTTCGATTTTTTTAATTTTCTTACAGATTCAGAAGTTAAGAGTATAGATGCCTCTGCCATTTCTCCTAAAACTTCTCATGTATCGGCGAGGGACAATTTTACCTCTACCATAAAATATAAAGAAGGATCTATCTGCACTCTCACTTATACTTCACTCGGCTCCGGGGAGTTAGGCAAGGAATATATCGAAATATATTTTGACGGGAAGACCTGCATAATAGATGACTTCAAAAAACTGAAAGTTTATGGAAGCAAAGAAAAAGGCTGGTCATCTGTTATTTCAGACAAAGGGCATATAAATGAGCTGACAGCCTTTGAAAAATTTATCAGGGGAAACGGCGGTATACCCATACCCCTCCGGCAGATATTCCAAACTACGGATATGAGCCTTATAGTGGATGAGATGATATGTGCGGGATAGTAGGGTTATTTAATTACGGAAATATCGCCCCATTATCGGAAGACCTCATAATTAAAATGCGGGACAGCATGACGCATCGAGGCCCCGATGACGCAGGCATTTATATTTCTTTCGATAGGAAAGCAGGGCTGGGACATAGGAGGCTTTCCATATTAGACCTCTCTCCTGCGGGGAGGCAGCCTATGTGCGACAGCGAGGGCAAGATATGGATTGTCTATAACGGCGAGGTCTATAACTTCATGGAGCTGCGCACGGGGCTTGAAGAAAAGGGTTATCGTTTTAAATCCCGCTCCGATACGGAGATTCTTATTTATCTATATAAAGAGTATGGCAAAGAGATGGTTCATAAACTTAGAGGGATGTTTGCCTTCTGCCTTTATGATGAAAGAAGAGGGGATTTCTATCTTGCGAGAGATAGGATTGGGATTAAACCGCTCTATTATACGTTTTGCGGCGGTTCATTTATCTTTGCCTCCGAAATAAAGGCAATACTTGAGCATCATGCAGTAAAAAGGGAGGTAAACGAAGATGCTCTTTATCACTATCTATCCTTTCTCGCAACCCCTGCCCCCCTGACACTATTCAAAAATATATATAAACTTCCGGCGGGACATACAATGAGTGTGGACAGGCGGGGAGATTATAAGATAGAAGAATACTGGGATGTATTTAATAATGTAACTCCATTAAAAGAAACCGATGAAAAATTCTATATAGATAAGATATTGGAACTTTTGAGGGAATCCGTAAAATACAGGATGATAAGCGATGTTCCTTTCGGAGTCTTTTTATCCGGCGGGATAGACTCAAGCACAAATGTAGCCCTGATGTCCGAACTGATGAACAGACCGGTCGAGACATTTTCCATAGGATATAAGGGGATGGGAGATTATAATGAACTTCCTTATGCGAGGAAGATTGCCTCGGAGTTTAAAACCAATCACCATGAGATTTTAATAGATGCCAAAGACCTTATAGACTTTCTCCCTTCCCTTGTCTATCATCAGGATGAGCCAATTGCCGATCCCGTATGCGTTCCTGTCTATTATGTGGCAAAGCTTGCCAAAGATAACGGGGTAACCGTCTGTCAGGTTGGAGAGGGGAGCGATGAGATCTTTTTCGGCTATGAGTGGTGGATAAAGACACTCAAGATAAACGGTATAAGTAAATTTTATCAGATGCTGCCATATCCTTTAAGACGGGCTATTTTGAAATTTTCGTCTCTCGTCGAAGACAGCGGCGGTATGAGATATGAGGTGATAAGGAGGGCAGCGGATAAGGAAAATATCTTTTGGGGGGGTGCAGAGGCATTTTCAAGAAGACAGAAAGAAATGCTCATCTCAAGCGGTTTTAGAGAAAGGAATGGCCGGAATGATTCATATTCAATAGCTGAGAATATTTATGACAAATTTAAGAAGACGGCTAAAGATAAGAACTTCTTTAACTGGATGAGCTACATTGATCTCAAATTAAGACTCCCTGAACTTCTCCTGATGCGAGTGGATAAGATGACTATGGCTACATCAGTGGAGGCGAGGGTGCCATTTCTTGACCATAAATTGGTGGAGTTTGCCATGTCTATCCCGCAGAATATAAAGATAAATAATTACATTCCTAAATACATTCTAAAAAAAACAGTATCGGGTGTGATTCCTCACGAAATAGCCTACAGAAAAAAAAGGGGATTTGATGTGCCGATAACCGATTGGTTTATGAGAGAGTTAGGTGATTTTACAAAATCCAAACTCTCTGCATTCTGTTCACGGCAGGATTATTTTGATAAGGATTATATTGAATCTCTTATTTCTGAACCCCGAACTCCGAACTCCAAACTTCAAACTCCAAACTCACTCTGGTATCTCCTTAA
>JACRGN010000336.1 GCA_016234205.1 Nitrospinota bacterium
CTGCTGAGTATGAGGTAGCTTGATAAAAACATTATTACAACTATAATTGCCGTTATAAGAATGGACAGCTTTACCCTTATTGGTATCCTCTTTCTCTTAATACGGTCAATGATTGAAAGGGGTAGTGATGTGGCAATTTGGACAGGTGTCTTACCTTTAGTCTGGAGGGCAAGTGCATAAATTATATCCTTCACGGAGGCAAACCCTTTGTCCACAAGGATATTGCCAAGCTTCTTACCCGAAGACTTCTGCTCGGCAAGAGCCTCCTTAAGGGTTTCTTCCTTAACTATATTTTCTTCCTTGAGAATTTCACCTAACGGTTTCTTTTTTTTCTCGGACATAGAACCTTGATAGTATTACATAATTTCTCTATAATTAGGCAAGATGCATAGGTTTATCACAAAAATACGCATTTTCATTATAGCCCTCTCTCTCATTTACTGCAATATATTATACGGAGAGGAGACTGCCTTATCTCTACAGTTACCAGAAATCTCTAAAGAAAACCTTCTTAAACATATTAAATATTTGGCATCAAAAGAGACTGATGGGAGGCTGATGGGAAGTCCCGGCAGTCAAAAGGCAGGCAAATATATTGAGGGTGTATTTTCTGAATATGGGCTTGTGCCTGCTGATAAATATTCAGGCTACTCACAACCCTTTGAGATAAAAGCAAGGCATCTGAGCATTGATAATCATTTATCCATAGGCAGTAAAATATTTGAACAGAAGTGGAATTTCATTCCTCTTTATTTTTCAGGAGAGGATGATGTATCAGGAGTCACATGCCTTGCAAACTATGGACTTGAGATAGATGATTATAAAGAATGTAAGGGGAAAATAGCTGTGGTATTGGATGATACTGCAGATAAAGGTGAAAAAAAGGGTGAATTGATAATTAAAAAAATTGAACTTGCTCAAGAGAGTGGTGTAAAGGGGTTAATAATTGTTACAAAGTCAGTTGATGCCATCTATAATAATCTTACCATCTTCCCTGAATTTATCCCTCCAGTCTATCTAAAAAGATGGCAGTCACAGCATCCATCAATGTCTAATACGCTATTGGAGATTAAGACCACCTCTACTGTTGGAAGACAAAAACTCCCATTAATAAATATACCTGTTGTTATGGCAATAATAGATGGAGAGGAATCAACAGAAGGTCTTACTGCAAATATAAAAGTAAAATTTAAGGATAGGACAATCAAAGGCAGAAATATAATTGGACTTATAAACGGAAAAAGTAATGAGATTGTAGTAATCGGCGCCCATTATGACCATCTTGGTATAGATGGAGAGGGGAATATTTTTTATGGTGCTGATGATAATAGTTCTGGTGTGGCAGCACTTTTAGAAATCGCCTCTGCCTTTTCAAAAGCAAAAGATAAACTAAAGAGAAGTGTTCTATTTATTGCCTTTGATGGTGAGGAGTGGGGGTTACAGGGTGCAAATGCTTATGTTGAAAATCCTGCTTTTCCTCATAATAAAACAATCGCAATGCTCAATATGGACACAATAGGAAGGAATAAGTCCGATGAAATATATATCCTTGGCTCTTTGAGAAGCCCTGATTTAAAAAGTTTGAATGACAGGGTAAATGAGAAGATTGGATTAAAGCTTCTTGATACAATAGAATTTGCCTTTGACTACGGAAGCGACCACTATCCTTTTTATGAAAAGGGTATACCTGCAATAGACTACACATCCAGTTATCACGAGGACTTCCACAAGATTACTGATACTGTTGAGAAGGTGAATATAGACAAGGTATCAAAGGTAGCTGAACTTATATTCGGAGTCACTTACAAAATCGTTACTACCGATATTATATTTGATAAGCCAAAGTATGTTTATGTCCCATTTCCGAAGAAATGAATAATTCCTAATGATAGTTTATGTATTGCAAAGGTATGATACGAAGAATTATTCTTGGCTAACAAACTATCTCACGCGTCGACGAAGTCGTTCGCGTGGAGCGCCATGTTAGGTATTAAGTTTCTTGCGTGCATTCTACACCTTTGACAATAATTCCTCTGCATATTTCAAGCGACTTTCGTGACTCTCTGGCGTGATATCTATTGTCTTTTTGTTCCCAGACCTCGAAATGACCTCAATCGTGATGTGTGAGGTCTCATTGGACGGGGATACATCGAGACCATGCGCAAGTGCATTGCGCCACGACTTAAACTCTTCTATCTCTCGCAAGAGAGACTTGAGATCCGTTTCTTCTGCGGTAGGACCGAAGATCGGTAGCATGCCTCACACTATTTCGATCTTGTCCTGAAACGTTAATCCATCCCTATACAACAGGAACTGTTTGAAGCTCTCCTGTTTGTCGCTGTCGCGAACAAAGTAGTTGGTGATGATGCTATTTAGTTCATTCTCCAACCATAACGCATAGTGCGTAATCTCGCCCGTAACGACGGCATCGAAGTCTTTCTTTGATAGAACCTTGTAGTCCATTTTCAATAGATGCCCAACATTCTTTTTTATACTTATTCTATGTTCAGTGAGAATATACGATGAGGATATTAAAAAGTCAAGAAAGCTACCCTAAAATTTATATAGTGGTGTAATAATGGCAATAGCAGTTAAATCGGATTTCTTGATATCAGTTACCAGATAGTTTTTGGATAGCAGTTTTTTATTTGATTATCCTTAGAAATTATAAAGGTATTAAATATTTGAGCGGTGGCAATAATAATACGGTCATGCATTTCCATTTTAAAATTAACAAATAAAGCTTGGGTAATAACACTCAAGTCTAATGGATAAACTAAATAATTGCGGATTTTCAATTCGCTCAGAAAATCAATAAATTTAAAAGAGAGTCTGTTGCAAAAACCCTAATATTTCACAATAAAAACAACAGATAAAAGTATCAGATATTTGATATAATATATGTTATCAACGAACAATTCTGGAGGGAAACAGATGGCATATAATTTCATAGAGTGTAATCGTGAA
>JACRGN010000043.1 GCA_016234205.1 Nitrospinota bacterium
ATCTCTTATTTACTCTATGCAGTGTATCCAGAAGTACTCTACGGTCTTCATCGTCTTTAAATACTGGCTTTCTTTCGTTTCCTCTTGATGTTATATGATACAATGCTCCGTCGTATTCTATTCTTAATGGCCGCGCCATGATATGTACTTATCATATCTGCCTTGAATTGTCAAGATTAAAGACTTGACCCCTTTATCTTATTTCTTATTCCTGTGCCGTTTATGTCTCTTGAGATTTTCGTAAGCCTGCTATTTGCATCGTATGTATAATTCACTGCTGGCTGTCCTGCTACTGTCATCGAGGTTTTGTAAAGTGTATTTTTTAGGTTTGACCCCATTTGCACATTTGCATTTGTGCATTTGCATTTGCTTGACCCCATTTGCATTTGCATTTGTCCATTTGTCTTTTGCATAGCCACTGATCCCTGCTAAACGATTCCTTGCGTCCCATGTGTAAGAAGTAAGTATGGTGTCCCCCGAATTCTGTCTCCATGTGCCTCACACTTTTTCACTCTCTTTTCACTCTTTTCATTTATTTTGTGATGACTCTTTTATTTTACATCTAAGTAAATATTTATAAATTATATAAAATACACCGATAGTAATTCCTACATCGATAATAAGTGTTATAGGCTCTCCCTTGAAAATTATTAAAACTAATAAGATCAAAAAAGATCCAATAAATAGTGAAACTCCTAAAATGGTATTAACATTACACACCAACTTAACGCCACAGCTATGGCAGTTAAATTCATCTCGAATATCATCAATGGGAATATCTGTACCACATTTAGGACATTTCATAAATTCATTTCAGAACTTTGCTTTACCCGCCAGTTGCTATAGTTATTGAAATATCAGGATTTAAAGGAGCTTGAGGGAAACAAGGTTTATCGGGACATATAAGAAAGCAAAGTGTGAACGAACCTACTTGACATGTTAAACCTACAGTCACTCCTACAAGTGGCCCCCCTGCTACATGTGCCACTTAACGGTTTGGAGAGATAGATAGGCCAGTAATCTTCATATTGCTTTCCTCATCTTCTTCCTGTACATAGAACTCTATCTCTCCTATCCCGCCTTCTCCTTCGTAATCGCTTGAAATATGAAAATGTTGGTCTTTATTGGTTTTTAATAGGCGTAAATTTTCAATTAAAGTATCTATCTCATCTTCTTGAATACCGATAAAAATTTCATACCAACCTGTCTTGAACTTCTCTAATTCTATATGCATTTTGATCAACCTCCTTATTTATTATTTATTTGGTGGGATCAATATGCCTATCTGGGTATCTCCAGTCATGCCAATGAGGGCCGCGTTTCTTACCCGACGGTCTTCCTTCTTTATCCCACCTACGCCATTCTCCTTTGGGACCCCTCCATTCACGATGGCGGCCACCAGTTTTCTCGCCCGCAGGAGTTTCCTTCCAACCTGGTGGTGGATTCCATGCATCCGGATCGGCTGGATAATCATCCAATGGGTCATCAGGACAATTCTTATCCCTCCTATCTTCAGTGTTGTCTTTACAAATTTTCCATACAATGTAACCTGTCGCCCCACCAATAATAAGACCCCCAACAATTTGTGCTCCAGGTACCGGTATCATAATTATAATACACCCAAGACGCATTGCATTAGTAGCTACATTAGATAGACCATAAGGATCAATCCAATTCTGCGGCGAATTCCACACATATGCGAAGAAGTTAATATCCCCGCCATCTAACCCTATCGGGTCTTCGCTTATAAACCTCTGCAATTCAGGGCTATAGTATCTTGCACGATAGTAGTAGAGTCCTGTGTTGTCATTCTCACGACCTGTATATTGAAATGGGTTATCTGATGCTTCACCTGAGATCGTTACATTTCCAAAGGGATCGTAGGTGTATGTTGTCTTTACCGCTCCTGCGTCGTCCACCAAAGCGATGACACTACCAAGAGCATCAGTTTTATAATGCCTTATTGTTCCATCAGCTTTAATCCTTGCCAATGGCTCATCTATATTCAATGTGCGAATATAGTTTGTCTTGTTGCTTCCCTGAATCTCTTGGATAATATCAAGTCCATCATATAAATATTGAGTCGTTACGCCATTAATTGTCTTCTCGATTCTTCTGCCAAGTGCATCGTATTTGAAAGAAGCGGTCAGCGATGAGCAGTCTGGTTTAAAGCCACTGATTGAGCTAAGTCTATTACGAACATCCCATGTATACGTGGTTGTGCCACAGGAATTAGTCATGCTTTTGAGATTCCTATTCTCATCATAGGTCATATTCTTTGCTGAGGAAGTAGCAGGCACAAATGTCAGCATCTCATTCGCTTCATTGTAAGAAGCACTGGTAACTCC
>JACRGN010000335.1 GCA_016234205.1 Nitrospinota bacterium
AAACAACCACCAGACTGTGAAAGTGAATCAGCATAAGCTACATATTTATAAAGAATAGTAGCATTAGGCCTTCTCCATATCTTATACCCCTTCTTTCCATCCTGCTCAAATTCTTCCTTCCATATATAGTCATTCGGATATTGGGTTTTTGCATTGTTATAAGCATTCTCCACATCCTGATATGTGTATGCCTCTGCTGATTGGACAGAAAAGAGAGAGGTAATACCCCTCATCATAGTGTAAGTGTCAGTGTTTAGTGTCAGTGATGGTGCAGGAAAAAGAAACAAAATTATTATTGCAAAGAGATAAATATATTTTTTCATAACAACCCCCTAACCCCCTTTATTAAGGGGGAATAATCCCCCCCATGCCTTGTTATGATACCACACAGGGCATGAAAAATTAGATTAACAACTACCTAATCCGAATAAATCTGAAAAAACTTGAACACGAATTACACGAATAGACGAATTACACGAATTAATTTACTATTCTTTTAAATTCCAGTTCTTTTGAGCCAAAGTTAATGAGGATACCCAGTTTCATCCCTGTAGCCTTTAAATACGAAAGAAAAGGAAATATCTTTGTATATTATCTTTTCTTTATTCGTGGTATTCGTAAATTTGTGTAATTCGTGTTCCATTTAGATTAATATAAAGCAATCCTTATGCCAGAATGTAGAAAATTAGCAACAGATTTTGGGCTTGACAGAGTAATTTCATATATGTTAAATCTTGCTTACAGTCCATAGAGGAAGTCATTTCACACTTAAGGGAGATAAATGAGATATGTCCAGAGTCATAGATGCTGTTTTTGAAAATGGTGTTTTTAAGCCTCTTCAGAATGTCGAAGTCAGAGAGCATGAGAAGGTCGCAATAAAGATAGTATCCCTTGATGAGTGGCAAAATCGCTTTAACAGAATTATAGAGAAGATACACAAGAAAGCCGCACAATATACCACCGAAGAGATAGAAGCTGATATTTCCCACGCCATAAAAGAGGTCAGAAAAGAAAAATATGGCAACAAGAGCAGTTATTGATACCAATATCTGGGTCTCTGCCTTGATTAATCCTTTCGGTTTTCCTGCACGATTACGAAAAGCCTTTGAAAATGGAACATTTAACATTATCATCTCAGATCCTTTGATTGAGGAGCTTGCAGATGTTCTCAATCGTCCCAGAATAAGAGATAAATATGAAATTACCGAGGCTGATATAGAGGAGCTTATTATACTTATTGAAGAACGGGCAGAAGGTGTTTTGCTTTCTGAAGATATTGATATATGCCGGGATAAAGATGATAACCTTGTCATAGAAACAGCAATCAAAGGACATGCAGAATTTCTTGTTACGAGAGATGATGACATCAAGTTTGACAAAAAAGTTTCGTCATTTCTCCTGCAATATGGCGTAACAGTTATTTCCTTATCAAAATTTATAGCTATCATAAATAAAAGTTAATATTGGCTATGTTTATCTGTGAATAAAAAATTTTGAAACTACTATAAAAAACAATCCTTGTGCCAAGAGTTCCGATAATTTCCACCTGATAATTTCCACCTTGACTTTTTAAGACCTCGTTACTATACTCCCATGTAGTTAAAATACTATGAACAAAAACCTGCCACAAAGACCCGAAGACACTAAGATTAAGAAATTATTTTGTTCTTTGTGCCTGGTTTATTGTGTCTTAGTGGCTATATAATTTCCTTTATATGAACAAACAGAAGCCTACAATTTTAGTCGTTGATGATGATGAGAGTATGAGGGATACGCTTGAGGCAATCCTGAAAAAGGATTTTAATGTGCTGAAGGTTGCCAATGGTAAAAGCGCTATCGCTACTATAAATAAAAAGGATGTTGATGTTGTTCTTCTTGATATTAGGCTTCCTGACATTAACGGATTGGATGTGCTAAAGGAGATTAAGGAAAGCTGTGAGGATGTGGATGTGATTATGATTACTGCTGTGAGGGAAATTGATACTGCAGTCAAGGCTATCAAGCTTGGTGCCTATGATTTTATAACAAAGGAGTTTGACTATGATGATTTAACTACGAGGATAAACAGGCTTATTGAATCCCAGAATAAGAAGAGGGAGCTTCTCTATTTCAAGTCGGAGATGGAGAGGTATGTGGATGTTGGATTTATAATCGGGAATAGCCCTAAGATGAGAGAGGTTTATAATCTCGTGCAGAAGGTTGCAAAGGTCCCTGCCACAATTTTAATCCGCGGTGAAACCGGGACAGGTAAGGAACTGCTTGCGAGGGTAATCAGGCAGGAGAGTGGTCTTATTAATGAACCCTTCGTTACAGTTAATCTCACTGCAATACCTTCAGAGCTTGTAGAGAGCGTCCTCTTTGGGCATGAGAAGGGGGCGTTTACAGGCGCAATTAAACAGCACTTCGGCAAGTTTGAGCTTGCCAATGGAGGTTTTCTTTTTCTTGATGAGGTAGGCGACCTCAAATATGAGCTGCAGGCAAAACTCTTGAGGGCGATTCAGGAGGGTGAGATAGAGAGGGTCGGCGGGAGTAAGAGGATAAAGGTGGATGTCCGAATAATTGCCGCTACCCATGTAGATTTGGAAAAGAAGATTAAGGATGGGCAATTCCGTGAGGATTTGTATTACCGCTTAAATGTAGTCCCTATAAGACTGCCTGCCTTGAGGGAGAGGCTTGAGGATATGCCGCTTCTGACCGATTTCTTCATAAAAAAATACAATAAGAGATTTAATAAATCAATTACCGGTATATCCGAAGGTGCGATTGATATTCTTATGAGTTATAGCTGGCCCGGCAATATAAGGGAGCTTGAGAATCTTATAGAGAGGCTTATTGTTATGAATGATGGTAATGAGATTAAGGAGGAGGATATCCCTGTTGAGTTTCACCTGACAGCCCTTGAGAAGAAGGCCCAGACAAATGAAGCGAGTATGCTGAATATGGCTGTAGAGACTTTTGAAAGGAATTATATTCTAAAGACTTTGGAGAAAGTTAAGTGGAGCAGGAAGGAAGCTGCAGAGACACTTGGCATCCCGATAAGCACACTGAAATATAAACTTGAGAAACTTAATCTTTACAGTGTCATTAAAGAAAAGGAGTCAGCATAAATAAAAGAATTTTTGAAACCACAGATTGCCACAGATTTTCACAGATTAATGAACGACCCAACATAATCTGCTGAATACCTAATGCAAAACATATAAGTCTGTCATTCCGAGTGTCCCCTTTTCTGTCCCCCCTATTGTATTAATCCACAACATATATTTGGATTTTTTCTTTAGGAGCATGAGCATACATAGAGAGTAAATTTGCTACTCGATGGAGTTGTTTTGAGAGATTTTGTAAACCCGTACACGAAATAATCATCATCATTATTTGTTTTGTATCTGGTATGACCATCGCTCGCTCGGAATCGCTTGTCGGGCTCCCAAAAGGACCTAATTGATCGGCAAATACTGGCAGGTCAGCTATATTGATATTATCTTTCCCTATACCTTTATAACTCTCTCCGAGTTTCCCAATCCGAAAGGTAATTGGTGGATTTAATTTTGCTAAGTTGTAGGATCCAACAGAATGGAATGTCTCCAAAGAAACAAGATTGTTAATGTCTACAATAGTATTAATTTTATACAGTCCCTTGCCTTGAAGAACTCTTCTTATTAACGCTTCGGCTGATCCACGATATCGGGTAGGATCTTTACCAAGGGAACGATATAAAGATCTTAGTTCTTTGAATTGCAATATATCGGATATAGCTTCTATGTTTATCTGCGAATTTATCTTAACACTTTGGTGTTCAATTTCTCTCCATAAAGAACTATCGTATTTGGAAACGGTAACCGAACTGCAAACTACTCCTAATGTTAAATTCGGCGATGCTGCCTTAAGTTTTTGATCAATTGAAATATCAGGCAACAATTGCATTAAAGACCCCCTCCACCAACTTTTCAATAGTTGCTACATTTTCAACATCAAAATTATCCGATCCTAAAATATCAGCAGAAAATTCTTTTTCAATATAGGTCAAAAGCTCAACTACACTTAGCGAATCCAAAAGTCCCTCTTCGACAGGCTGTGTGAGAAATACACAATTAAGATGAATGAGCGTCCTTTTAACCCAGTATCACAGTTCTTCCTGCCGCTGAATTCGTGTTTTTATTCCATTTGGAATAAAAAGGAAGTCCTCCCTGCCTTCCTATACACTCCACGCCAGATTTAAGGCGTTCACTCTG
>JACRGN010000338.1 GCA_016234205.1 Nitrospinota bacterium
GGGATAATGAAATTAAGGGAAATAATGGATTTGACAGGGGCAATCACATAATCGGCAGATAGAGAAACAGGGGCTATTAAAAGAAGAAGGTATTTTAGTATGAGATATGGAATGGTCATAAACCTTTCACTTAAAAGCCATATAGTAATGATTCCTTCTTCAGGATTTTTGAATAGGTAGAAACGAATAAAGAGATAAAAACAAGTTACAGCAATGTAGCATAAGGTGTAAGGATTGAATAACAACCCCCTTACCCCCTTTAATAAGGGGGAATTAAGTGGGGTTGTAGTCCCCCTTAACAAAGGGGGATTGAGGGGGTTGTTTAAGGGAGATTTTAGCCATTCGTAAACAAAAATAATTAATGGAAGTGTAATCGCCATCTCTTTTGAGAGAAGGGCAAGGAGATAGAAGAAGACAGAAAACAGAAGATAGAAGACAGACATTTTGCTTTTTATATATAAAATCAATGCTGAGATAAAAAACAGAAAGCATAGTAAGTCCTCTCTAAAGGAAATAGCATTCACTGTCTCTGTCAAGACAGGATGGGTGGCAAAGATAAGGGCTGAAAAAAGGCTGAAGGCTGAAGGCTGAAGGCTGAAGGCTGAAGGCTGAAAGTTGAAAGCTGAAAGTAGTTGCTTTGAGCTTCGAGCTTTGAGCTTTGAGCGATACATAATGTAAGAAATATATAAAGCAATACCCCATTCATGGCATGGAGAAGGAGATTTGTCAGATGGTATCCATAAGGCTTTAATCCATAAATGGCATAATCTATAAAATAGGTAAGTGTAACAACAGGGCGATAGGACATTTCCCCCGAAGTCGCAAAATAGTCTGTTCTGCTAAATAGTTTTGGCAGGTTATCAAGGTTTTTAATTAATGTATTATTAACTACCGTAACTTCATCATCATAAACAAAGCCGTTTTTGAGTGTATTTGAATAAATGGCTATCGAGATGAGGAGAATTAGGGATATGGATAGGATGTGATGCTGCCTACTGCCTCTTACTTCTGATTGTGGCTGGGCAATCGCCCCCTTTATTGAATCTTTCAGGGGCATGTTTTTATCTGCCTTACCTTTTTTCCTTTTCATATCTTCAACTACAAACACAAAGGAGAGAAAGGGTTATTTGATTCAGAAAATGCAGTTACATTTGACTCTATGTGACTTCATATATCTTGAGTTTATTTCTTTAGAATTTTGTAAATTCTTTCTGCCCTCTGCCGGTAATCTTCTGCCTCTTCAGTCTTTCCCATTGTCTTATATATAGAGGCGATATTTTTTAAATCTATTGCAATTCCTCTCCTATATTCTAACTCCTTGTCTATCTCCAGTGCCTTTTGATAAAATTCAAGTGCTTTGTTTAAATCACCCTTTGCCTCGTATACTCCCCCAATGTTATTGAGGTTTACAGCTATTTCGCTTTTGCTTTTTACAGATTCATTTATCTTGATGGAGTCATTAAACAAGGCGATAGCCTCATCTAATTTCCCCTGTTTTTTATATATCGTGCCTATATCATTAAGTCTTATAGCCTTACCCTCTTCATATCCAGCCTCTTTATAAATTGCAAGCGACCTCTGGTAAAACTCCAGTGCCTTTTCCAAATCACCCCTTGAAGAATATATCTTCCCAGCATTTCCAATACTGTCTGACAGTAATATTTTATTGTTAATCTTTTCACTTATCTGAATTGTAGTCTCAAAATCTTTCATTGCATCGTCAGTATCCCCATTTGTATATTTTATAATCCCGATACCGTTAAGCCCCTTTACAACCCCTTCCTGAAAGTCAATAGTGTGGCTCAAATCAAGTGCATTTTTATAGTAGCCTGATGCCTTTGACAGGTTTCCATCAATATAATATTTATGCCCCTGATTTATCAGGCTGACTACCCTCCTTTGCCCCTCAGGAGATATTTTAATCTCCTTTCCACCACCGCATGAGAGAATAAATAGGCAATAGGCAATAGGCAATAGGCAATAAACCCATAGCCACCTAAATTCAATTAATAATACTTGCCCCTTGCCCCTTGCCCCTTGCCCCATTTTCTTACTCATTCTGCACTCTCTCTCCAGTTGGAATTTTTGTTTCCTTATCTTCCTTCACAAAACTGCTTATAGGCCAGCTACCCTTTGCCCCCTTTATTATATTATTTGCATCTTCCGCACTATCTCTTGCCGACCTTGCAATTTCTGGCATCTCATCCGACGCATCTTTTACATTCTTTGTAATCTTTTCTACAGTTTCAATAACAGATGGCAGCCTTGATGTGGCATCTTCAATATTTTTTACTGCTATCTTTGAAGAGTCTATCATCGGCGGGATTTCAGATGTTATCTGCTGCACATCTTTTATAGTTTTTTTTGTTGAGTCTAATATATCAGGCAAACTTCCTGATGCCTCTTTTATACTTTTAAGAGTTACCTTCATATCTTCTAAAATTGGAGGGAGTTCTTTTCTTACTGTCTGTGTAATTTCTGGGAGATGACTTGATGTCTCATCAACTTTTACCAATACATCATTTACCTTCTGCATGGCAATCTCTGCCTTTTTAACAGTCTCATTTATATTATTGTATAACTCCCTTTCGGTTAAAATCGCCCCGGCAGTCCCTTTTCCCTTCTTTATATCTTCTGTGATTGATTTTATATTGCCGATTATATCGCTAACAGCAGTGGATGGGATATTACCTGTTATCTCTGCTATCTTATTCAATGTCTTCTCCACATTCTCAAGGACAGGTTTTACCCGGTTTACCATATCCTCCATTGCCATTCCCTCTTCTACCGTAATTGAACCCCCATTAGGGATTATTGGAAGAGACACTGAGCCCGGATATATTTTTATCCTCTGCTCCCCTATGAAACCTGCCTTTGCAACAGTAGCCTTTGAGTCATTGCGGATCTTATTCTGATATACCTTTCTTATCTCAAGAATTGCCTCCACCTGATTCTGTTCATTCAACTGAACAGACTTGATGGCTCCAATATCAATACCGGATAGTATTATAGGGATGCCTGCCTTTAATCCCTCTCCTTCCTTGAAC
>JACRGN010000339.1 GCA_016234205.1 Nitrospinota bacterium
CAAAATATGTCCGCCATCAAGAACAGGGATTGGAAGCAGGTTAAGAATTCCGAGATTGATGCTTATTAAGGCTGCAAAGGTGGCATAGGGTAAAAATCCCTCACTTGCAAATTCTCCTGCCTTCTGAAAAATGAGCAGGGGCCCTCCAATATTCTTTGCAGAGATGTCGCCTGTAATCATCTTATACATTGCCCAGAAGGTGAGATATGTAATATCCCATGTCCTTTCAAATCCCTTAAGTGTGGCGATTATAGGATTATATCTCTCTGTAACGAGTGACGGCTCAATTCCTATGAGGCCAACCTGCTGGTCTTTTCCGAAGACATCCTTTACAGTTTCAGCCTTTGGCGTTATTTTAAGGTCAATTGTTTCTCCACTCCCCCTTTTTACTTTGAAGGAGAGTTCTTTATTAGGGCTTTTATGAATAATCTCAGCCATCTGATGCCATTTATCAACTGATTTCCCCTCTATCTCAATAATTGTATCCCCGCTTTTTAAGCCTGCTACCTCTGCAGGATGGCCAATTCTCACATTCCCCACTGCTGACGAATCTGAAGGGACTTTAATGCCTACCATAAACACAATGGCAAGTATTGCTACTGAAAAAAGGAGATTAAAGATTGGCCCTGCCGAGACTATTGCCAGTCTTGCCCCTACAGGTTTATTTGTAAATGACTTTTCTAAATCGGTTACCTCCTCATCCGGCTCCTCGCCTACCATCTTTACATATCCGCCGAGAGGGACTGCTGAGATAAGGTATTCGGTCTCGCCAATTTTTTTACCAATAATCTTAGGACCAAATCCGAGTGAAAATTTTTCAACCCCGACCCCGCTCCTCTTTGCAATTAGGAAATGTCCCAATTCATGAACAAAAATCAAAGCACCTAACAAAATAACAGCCGAAATAATTGTCTCCACTTAATCCTCCTTACTGTTGTGTTACAACTCTGACGCCTTGAGGCACTTCAAAATGAAAGATGCCCTCAGATAATTCTTTATTTATTTCTATATTTGAGAAACTTACAATAGTCTGATTTCCATATATATCATAGATACTACTCATTTCTATTTTAAAATCTTCACTGTTTACGCCGATTACCAGTTTTGTCATATTTGGCTGAGATTTCTTTGGAATTAATCTCAGCAGATATTGAGACTGTGACATTTCCCCTTCATTCTCAAATTCAATATTAAATGTATCCCTTAATTTACCACTCCCCGCCAAAAAAGTATTTGGTGAATGGGAATCTGAATCACTTGCGACATTGCTTATCATGACCTGTTTATCAGACGGCACATAAAACCAGATGGTTTTACTATCAGAGATGATAAACTGTGCTTCAGGCTCTTTGTATTCCCACCTCATCATCCCTGGTTTTCTTATAAACACCTTCCCTTTACTAATCTGTTTCTGCTTTACCGTTTTTAAGATAGATGTCTGGGTAAAATCAGCCTGAAAATTCCTCGTCTTTTCATATCTCTCCTGAACCCTGTCAACTATCTCATTTAGAGTCAGGGAATATGAGATATTAGCAGACAATAAAACTATTATACTGAAGCAGACTGCAAGATGCAATTTTGTAATCATATAAAAATTTATAAAATCTTTAGCCACGGATTTTCACGGATAAAAAGATTAAGGAGAAGCGGTTAAGATGAAGAAATGGAGAAGGTTTTAAAAATGTATTTTTCTCCTTTTCTCTTTCCTTTTCTGTGTAAATCTGTGTTCATCTGTGGTTAATTAGATTTTATTTCTCTTTAAAAAATTTTATTAAAATAAGTCCTGCAAAGAAGCCCCCTATATGGGCAAACCATGCCACCCCTCCACCCTCTGAGCCGGATGCAACCGCACTATTTAAAAACTGAAGGACTATCCAGAATCCCAGAACAACTATTGCGGGGATTTTTACCATCTTTATAAAAAAACCAAATGTTACAAGAGTTAAAACCCTTGCACGGGGAAATAATAACAGATAAGCCCCAAGAATACCTGAAACTGCACCACTGGCACCTATCATTGGTATCTTTGAATTTGGTGCA
>JACRGN010000044.1 GCA_016234205.1 Nitrospinota bacterium
ATAAATTCTGGTAGTCGCAGGCTTTATGCCTGCGTAAATTCACGCACCCATAAAGGGTGCGGCTACCATACATGCCAACAAATTTAATTCGTTCACTATAACTCTAAAATATAGATTAGCCTATATGGAGTTATTATAAATAGAAGTAAAGAATTTGTCCAATGATTGTTCAATGTAAATTCTGGAATTTCGTATAGGAGGAAGGTGTTTTTAAAAATTAGAATTGCAGAAAACAAAAAGGGGCAATTTGATTAGCTCAAATTAAACTTTGCTTAATTTGAGACTGCTGAAAAACCCCAAAAAACTGTCATTACGAGCAAAGCGAAGCAATCTCGTTTCTATATAAGTCAACAGTTTATAGATTGCTTCGTCGCTCTCGCTCCTCGCAATGACAACAAAAAAGGACTTTTTCAGGACTCTCAATTTATAAAAAGCATATACTTTATTTAATTTATGCCTTTACATTTATAAAGCTTTTATGCTCTCTGGCATCACGGGCAGCCTCGGCATTTTCCTTCTCCACGGTTTGTTTTACATTTGTCTCACTCATGTGAACATTTTCACCCGCAGTTCTTAGTCTTCCCGAAACATTGTTTAATTTTATCGGGCTTCCCTCAAAAACAGAATTTAATCCAGTTCCGAGTCTCGGCAGCTTTATCTCCATTTATTATCTCCTATAAAATTCTTTCTTAAAATCCTCTCTGCATTATGCCTATCCCTCTGATAGATTTATCGGATTAAAATTGAATAACTTGATAGCTATCAAATTAATTATTTGGCTTAAATGCATTCATCAGCAGCCTTGATGCATTGGCTGCTACGGCTATAGTCGGAAGCTCCTCAAGGGCCGCTGCCATGACAGGGCTTAAAATACCTACAGAGGCAAGCCCCATAGTTGTTACATTCCAGATCATTGACAGGGCAATTCCCTGTCTTATAATTTTATAGGTATTTCTTCCAACCATGATTGCATGAGGCACCTTAGACCAGTCATCCCTCATTAGTGCTACATGAGATGCCTCTATTGCCACATCTGTCCCTGCCACACCCATTGCTATCCCTACATCAGACTGTGCAAGTGCAGGGGCATCATTAACACCGTCTCCAATCATGCAGACTTTATATCCCTCTGCCTGAAGCTCTTTTACAACCTTTATCTTATCCTCAGGAAGAAGATTTGCCCTATGCTCACTAATACCAAGTTTCTTTGCAATTGCAGACGCAATTCTTTCATTGTCTCCTGTCAAAAGGATTAATCTCTTAACTCCCATTTTTTTTAACTCCTCTACTGATAGAGGCACTTCATCCCGAAGCACATCTGCAACGGCTATAATGCCTGCAATTGTTGAATCTACTGCAACAAAGAGTATTGTCTTCCCTTCATCTTCCAGTTTCTGAGCCTCCTTCCTTTCATGTGATGAAATAATAATACCCTTTTCCTCAAAGAGCCTCTGGTTTCCAAGAATAATATCCTTTCCATCCACCCTTCCTGTGATGCCTCTGCCTATAATGTATTTAAAGTCTTTAGGCTCTGGTATTGAGATTCCCTCCTTTTCTGCCTTTTCAATAATTGCAGAGGCTATGGCATGTTCTGAATGCCTTTCCACAGATGCTGCAAGCCTCAAAATTTCTTTTCTTCTGACTTCTGACCCTTGATTGAAACCTTCAAGGGCAGGCTTCTGACTTCTGATTTCTATTATATCTGTCACCTGCGGCTTCCCAAAGGTCAATGTCCCTGTCTTATCCATAACAACACAATCTACCTTTGCCAGAGCCTCCAGATACAATCCTCCTTTTATAAGAAGCCCCTTTTTTGCACTACTCCCTACACTGGCAATTACAGAAAGAGGTGTTGCAAGTCCAACTGCACATGGACATGCCGCAATAAGGACTGCAATGGCATAAATGGCTTTACCTGAAATTAGATATGTGATGAGGGCAAAACTTAACGAAGATGGTAAAAAATATGTGGTAAACCTATCGGCAAATTTCTGAACTGGTGCCTTATGAGCCTCAGCCTCTTCCACAAGTTTTATAATCTTGCCAAGAGTTGTATCCTCTCCAACCTTCGCTGTCTTAATCTCCAGATAACCGCTCCTGTTAAGTGTAGCAGCAAAGACATCATTTCCTATACCTTTCTCTACAGGGATACTCTCGCCTGTGATAGCTGACTGGTCTACAGAACTTGAGCCTGTTAAGATAACTCCGTCAACAGGTATCTTCTCACCGGGTCTGACAACAACAATATCGCCTGCCTTTAATTCCTTAGTCTCAACCTCTATCTCCCTCTCAGATAGATTCGCGGAGTTTATCCTGAGCGAAGTAGAAGGGCTCACTGCAAGCTTTATCCTCGCTGTCTTTGGTGCAAGTTTTATAAGTTCTTTTATTGCCTGCCTTGACCTCGTTACAGTGAATTCTTCTAAATAGTGTGCAATGCTCATGAAGAATACAATCAGCATGGAAGATTTAAATTCACCGATAGCGGCAGCCCCAATAATTCCAATACTCATCAT
>JACRGN010000337.1 GCA_016234205.1 Nitrospinota bacterium
ACAGATAAGAGAGGCAGTAAGAAAAGACTCTGGTGAAGGTATGAGTCTTGGTGTTACAGGAACGCCGACCTTTTTTATAAATGGACAGAAGGTTGTCGGCGCCTTGCCGTTTGAGAATTTTAAGCAGATTATAGACGAGGAATTGAAGAAAAAGAATAAAAAATAGAAATTTATCTGTTGCGCTTAAGCTGTCATTGCGAGCACCCGAAGAGTGCGTGGCAATCTCAAATTCGTAGATCCATTACTCATTACGGATATCAGATTGCTTCGTTCCACTCGCAATGACAATTTGTTTTAGAGCCTCTCCTTTACTATATTCTCCACAACCGATGGATCAGCAAGTGTAGAAGTATCGCCAAGGTTTTCTATATCGCCTGATGCTATCTTTCTTAATATCCTTCGCATAATCTTTCCGCTTCTTGTTTTTGGAAGCGCATTTGCAAACTGAAGCTTATCAGGCCTTGCTATCGGGCTTATCATCTTTGCCACATGGTCAGAAAGGGTCTTTTTGAGCGACTCGTCTATATGGTTGCCGTCTTTTACAGTAACAAAGGCATAAATGCCCTCGCCTTTAATTTCATGCGGATATCCGACAACTGCGGCTTCTGCAACCTTTTCGTGGCTTACTAAGGCGCTTTCTATCTCTGCTGTGCCGAGCCTGTGTCCAGACACATTCAATACATCATCTATCCTTCCCATAAGCCAGAAGTTTCCTTTTTCATCTATCCTTGCGCCGTCACCTGTGAAATATTTTCCGGGAAAGCGTGTAAAATATACCTCTTTAACCCTTTTATTCTCAGGGTCGCCGTAGGTTCCCCTTAATATAGCAGGCCAGGGTTTTTCAATTACAAGATAACCGCCTTCATTTACTGCTGCCTCTGTGCCATTTTCTTTTAATACCTTTGGAAGAACACCGGGAAATGGCAGATTCGCTGAGCCAGGTCTTAATGTCATTGCGCCGGGAAGCGGTGTTATCAAGATGCCCCCTGTCTCTGTCTGCCACCATGTGTCAACAATCGGCAATTTGCCTTTGCCGACAACCTTGTGATACCACATCCATGCCTCTGGATTAATCGGTTCGCCAACTGAGCCAAGAAGCCTTAATGAACTTAAGTCATGCTTCTTTACCCAGTCCTCGCCTTCGCGCATTAGCGCCCTTATTGCTGTTGGCGCTGTATAGAAGATGTTTACCTTATGTTTTTCAACAATCTCCCAGAACCTGTCAGGTTTTGGATAAGTTGGTATGCTTTCAAACATCAATGATGTAGCGCCAACGCATAAAGGGCCGTATACAATATAGCTGTGTCCTGTTACCCACCCTATATCAGCAGTGCAGAAATGTATATCCTCTTCCTTATAGTCAAATATCCACTTAAATGTCAGAGCAGTAAATAAAAGATATCCTGCTGTTGTATGCAAAACCCCCTTTGGCTTTCCTGTGCTTCCGCTTGTATAAAGGATGAATAACGGGTCTTCAGAATCCATTATCTCTGGTTCGCAGTAGTTTGCAATATCAGCAGCCTTCATCTCCTCATTCCACCATAAATCCCTGTTCGCTGCCATATTAACAGGGTTTCCTGTCCTCTTTACTACAATGACTTTTTCAATTGTAGTGCCGTTTTTAATAGCATTATCGCTGTTTGCCTTAAGAGGCACAAATTTCCCGCCACGAACACCTTCATCAGATGTAATTAATAGCTTTGCCTCGCTGTCCTGAATCCTGTCCCTTAAAGAGGATGAGCTGAATCCGCCAAACACAACGCAGTGTATTGCGCCAATCCTTGCGCAGGCAAGCATTGAAATAGGAAGCTCAGGTATCATTGGAAGATATATTGTTACCCTGTCTCCCTTTTTTACGCCGTACTTTTTTAATACATTGGCAAATCTGTTTACCTCATAATATAGCTGCTGATAGGTATAGCTTTTGTATGTCCCATCATCGCCTTCCCAGATGATAGCAGCCTTGTTTCTTCTATAAGAATTCAGGTGCCGGTCAATGCAGTTATATGAAACATTCAGTTTACCATTGATAAACCATTTTACAGATGGCTTGGTAAAGTCCCATTCAGATACCTTTGTCCACTTTTTATTCCAGTGGAGGAATTCCTTTGCCATCTTTGCCCAAAAGGTGTCAGGATTTTTAATGGATTTTTTGTATAGTTCTTTATATTGTTTCAGGCTTTTTATGTGGGCATTTTTACTGAATGTCTTTGGCGGTGGGAATTTTCTCACTTCATCCATTAATACATCAATGGTCTTGTCAGCCATTTTGCTCCTCCATTAACAGCTTTGTAAAAAGTCTATTTCTTGTCATTCCAGCGCAGAGGGAATGACACAATTTAAAACTTTAAGATTATTCTATACTTACCTTAGCAAAAGCCCTAAAATCTGTCAAGGAAATTGACTCCATAAAAAAATCTTGACAGCAGCAAGAAAATAATTTATTATATCTATAAATATCGTATCACGATATCGGGGTTAGATATGTTTAGAGACTTCTTTTTAGGATTTATAAAGATACATATACTCCATCATGCAATAGAGGAAGATATCTGCGGTGTGGAGATAATAGACGAGCTGAAAAGGCACGGCTATAAGATAA
>JACRGN010000050.1 GCA_016234205.1 Nitrospinota bacterium
CCTTTTATCATAATCTCCATCTCATCTTTTATATTTGGATTAATCCACTGGTCATTGGGGTTGCATGGTATTATTGTTGCTGCGATATGGGGCATTTTACCAATGATTGCAATGTGGAAGACAGGCTCGGTCTTTCCTGCAATTATTGCCCATTATGTAACCGATTTTATAAGTTTCTCACAGGTGATTCCATATAATTGATTTTTGTTATAGTTAATCCTTGACTGAGATATTTTGCATGCTATATTATATTTGTAAGGAGAAAGTTAAGTTGTAAGGAGATAGATATGACAGTGACGGCAAAAATAACTTCAAAAGGTCAAATTACATTACCCAAAGAAGTAAGGAAACTATTAGATGTCCATGAGGGAAGCGTTGTTGTTTTTGAAAAGGAAAATGATAGAGTCGTTATCAAATCAGCAAAAACTATTAGAGAATTTAAGGGGGTTTTGAAAGGTAGAGCCGAAGGGATAGATTTCGATGAAATGAGGAAAAAGACAAAAGAATATATAGGAAGAAAGGCAGCTCAAAGTGGAAAGCATTAAAAGGGTTGTTATCGATACCAATTTACTTGTCCGTTACTTGACGGATGATGAGCCTCAAAAGGCAAAGGCAGTTGATAACCTTTTGAATAAAGCCATCGAAGGGGAAGTAAAGATTCTTATTCCATCTATTGTGATTGCAGAACTCATCTGGGTTTTGGAGAGTTTTTATAAAATGGGGATAAATGAAATTACCGACCTTGTTGGAGCTATTTTGAATACGCCGGGAGTTGAAGTTGCGGATAAATCAATTATAATTACAGCCTTAAAACTTTACAGAGCTAAGAATATGGTAAATAACATCTAAATGATAAAAAATGACATTGCAGGTAGAGAATAATTTTCTTTGTAATAATACTAAGAGATAACTGCTTTAATTTTCTCTGATGCAATGACAGCCTGTCCGAGGGATATTCCGCCATCGTTAGTGGGGACATCTTTGTGGATGAATGTATTAAATTCATTGCCCAGCCTGTCCAATGTCCTGTCCAATAAAAATATGTTTTGAAAACAACCTCCACTTAAAACTACTTTATCAATTCCTGTATCAATCTTTATTTTTTTACATACTTCAGCAATAATCTCTGCAAGGGTGTTATGAAATTTTGCTGATATTATAGTATGGTCAACACCATTTAATAAATCATTTACAATCCCCTGAATTAGAATCCGTGTATCAATAATTAAAGGCTGATAGCTGATAGCTGATAGCTGATAGCCATAGGAATCTTTAACTGACTTATCAGCTATCATTTCCAATTTAATAGCAGCCTCCCCTTCAAATGTGACTACATCAATTCCATTAATAATAGAAGATACTGTATCAAAGAGCCTCCCGGCACTTGAGGTCATGACAGTATTTATACGGTTGTCTATCATTTTAAGGATAATTTTAGCTTTGTCTTTATTTTGATTTATAAATGGTATATCCAATTTTAGGAAAGCTACTCCGTAAGCATCGTATAAATGACTCAGTGCAATACGGTATGGTTCTCTTATTGCCTTATCACCTCCCGGCAGCAGAACATACCTTAAATGTCCAGCCCTTTCAAATCCTTTATAATCAGCGATTAGAAACTCTCCACCCCATATAGCACCGTCTGTTCCATAACCTGTCCCATCCCATGCAATACCTATGACTTTCTCTCTTATATGATTTTCTGCCATACAGGAGACAATATGGGCGTGATGGTGCTGAACTGGAACAGTGATGAGTGATGAGTTATGAGTTTTTAGTTCTTTTGCAAATTTTGTAGTCCAATAATCCGGATGTAAGTCGTGGGCAATAATTGTTGGTTCAACCCTGAAACTATTTTTAAGGTTTTTAAGTGTCTCTTTAAAAAATTCAATTGCCTCATAATTTTCCAAATCTCCTATATGCTGGCTCATGATTGCATAATGCCCTTTTGTCAGTGTAAAGGTATTCTTTAGTTCTCCACCGCACCCAAGAATCTCGGGCATTTCAATTTCAAGCTCAATAGGGTATGGGACATATCCCCTTGACCTCCTGATAACCCTTTTTACACCTTTATACTCTCTGACTATGGAATCATCTACCCGCATATAAATATCCCTGTTATGAAAGAGGAAGAAGTCTGCAATATCTGATAATTTCTCAATTGCCTCATCATTATCAATGACTATTGGCTCTTCACTTAAGTTTCCACTTGTCATAACTAATGCAATAAAAGAGGGGTCAAATATAAGTTGATGTAATGGTGTATATGGAAGCATTACACCGAAGTAATTATTATCAGGTGCGATATATTCTGAGATTATATTGTTTTGGAGTTTTGGAAGCAGGACAATCGGTTTCAGTTCACTACTGAGTAATATTTCACTTTGGGCAGATACATTACAGATCTTTTTTATTGTTTCTATATCAGGACACATTATGGCAAAGGGTTTATTGCTCTTCCTCTTTTTCTCCCTTAATCTTTTTACAGCTTCATCATTTGTAGCATCACAGGCAATATGAAATCCCCCAAGACCCTTTATTGCCCCAATCGCACCTTGTTTCAGCAATTCTATAGCTGTTTTTAAAGACTCTCTTTCGTTAACTTTGAACTTTGAGCTTTGAACTTTGAGCTTTATTTGTGGTCCACATACATGACATGCATTTGGCTGTGCATGAAATCTCCTGTTTGTTGGGTCATGATATTCTCTTTCACAGTCTGGACACATTTTAAATTTAGCCATTGTTGTCTTTGGCCTGTCATAGGGAATATCCAGAATAATAGAATATCTTGGCCCACAATTAGTGCAATTTGTGAAAGGGTATTGATAGCGTCTATCGTCAGGACTTAATAATTCTGAAAGGCAGTCAGGACAGGTTGCTATATCTGGAGATATGAGGGCAAATTTACCATCAGGTAGGCTTTCTCGTATCTCAAAGGATGTATAACCACACAGGCTTAGCCTCTCGGCTACCTCAATATTTTCAATCTTGGATAGTGAAGGGGCTTTGGATTTAAGGAAGGAAATAAATTCATCTAATTTATGAGGGTCACCTTCTACATCTATTATTACACCTTCTGATGAGTTAAGGACATAACCTTTTAGTCCAAGAGATGTTGCCAGATTGTAAACAAAGGGCCTGAAACCTACACCCTGAACGATACCGGTTATTTTTATTTCTTTTCTACTCTTTAGATTAGCCACGAATGAACACGAATTAACACCAATTTTTAATAATTATTTTCTAATTTATATTTATTCGTGTAAATTAGTGGCTGAATAGGTCTTTTTTTGAGCTTTCACCCAATTGCACCACCTGTCAAGTCCTTCTCCACTCCTGCATGATACCTCAAATATATTCAAGTCTGGATTTATCTCAAGAGATTCTTTTTTAATTTTATCTATACTGCAGTCTGTATAAGGCAGAAGGTCAGCCTTATTAATAATTAAGACCCTTGCCTCCCTGAATATTCCGGGATACTTTTTAGGTTTATCATCACCTTCTGTTATGCTCAATATCACAGCCTTCACATCCTCCCCAAGGTTAAAATTCGCAGGGCATACAAGATTCCCCACATTCTCTATAAAAAGAATATCAAGACCATTTAGAGGGAAATCCCGAAGTGAGGTTCTAATCATATTGCTGTCAAGATGGCAGGCACCATTTGTATTTATCTGAATAACCCTTGCCCCTGTCTTCTCAATCCTCTCGGCATCCCTTGTTGTAGCAATATCCCCTTCTATTACCCCAATAGAAATACCCCCCCACTTCCCCCCCTTGGAAGGGGGGGATGAAAGGAGGGGTATTGTTTTTTCTAATAGTGATGTCTTTCCTGCGCCAGGCGAGCTTATAAGGTTTATGACAAAAAGCCCATTTTCCTTAAAAAGTCCCCTGTTCTCTTCCGCTATACTGTCATTTGCCTTTAAGATATTTGATACTACCTTGATTTTCATAGTGAGCCTGTCGAACTACTCCACCTCAAGTTCATCTACAAACAGTTCTTTGCCGCTAATTATCTCAATATTATTGTCATTACAAGTATCACACCTGAAAATATAATTTTTAATCTGAAAATTACTACCGCAGTTTTTACACTTTCCTGTCAGAGGGACATGGTCTATTAATAGTTCTGCATCTCTGGCAATGGTATTAGTTTTTAATGTCTCAAAACAAAAATTTATGGAATCTATGACAACGCCTGACATCTCTCCGATTTTTAGCCCTATCTTAATAATCTTTGTGGCATTATTTTTTCTTGCCTCTGACTCGGCTATATCAAGGATGTTCTGGACTATTGACAATTCGTGCATGACGAAAAAAGTTTATCAGTATTTTTAGATTAATTCTATCATATTTTCAGATGAATATTTAGATGAAATATTTAGATGAAAAAAATCATAAAGGTAATATATATGTTTTTCTATTGACACATTTATATCTTTTTGGTAAATTACATACCAACTGGTAGGTAGGTTAATTTATGAAAACCACAAAAGAATCTCTTACAACAAAGGAGCAATTGCTTGAGGCGGCGATGGAATTGATGCTTGCCAGGGGATTTACCGCTGTTACCGTAGATGAAATATGTGAAAAGACAGGGGTTACCAAAGGGGGCTTCTTTCATTATTTCGAGAGTAAAGAAGATTTGGGAAAAGCCGCCCTTGAATATTTCTGGCAGCTTCAAGTGCAGATGGTTCAGGAAATGCCTTTCCATTCAATAAAAGACCCGCTCAAGAGACTGCATGGATTTCTCGATTCTTTTGCAGATAGAGCAAGAGACCCTCAAATTACAAAAAGCTGCCTTATTGGAAACTTTTCGCAAGAGCTTTCCGCTACTTATCCGGAAATACGATCTCTTTGCGAGAAGAAATTTTCCATGTTCGCCGATATGCTCAAGCAAATCCTTGACGAAGCCAAACAGATGTATGCTCCCCGGTCACGGCTTGATACGAAAAGTCTGGCGGAGCATTTCATCGCAATATTTCAAGGTGCATTGATTCTATCAAAGGCAAAACAGGACACAAAGGTAATTGAAGAAGGCATACGGCATTTCAGACAGTATGTGGAGACATTATTCAAAAAGGGTCGAAAAAAGGCAGTTAAAAGAACAAAAACATAATTTTCTTAGGAAATCAGGAATAAAGGAATATTTTTTCATGTCTTCCTGAATTCCTTAGAGTTTTTATAATTTCCTTTACATGAACAAAGGCGATAAATTATGTCCAATAAAATTCGTATCCGTTTTGCACCGAGTCCTACAGGCTATCTGCATATATGGAATGCCAGGACCGCCCTTTTTAACTA